>RFOO01000079.1 GCA_009926645.1 bacterium
CCTGAATGAATTGGGAATTATTTTCGGTTGCTCCCCACCCCTTGACACACACCCCTTGACAACCGTGGCCCTCATCACCCGCAGATCCATCGACGAATTACGCCAACGGGCAGATATCGTTGCTTTAGCGAGTGACTACACCCAGATGAAGCAACGCGGGCGTGATTGGTGGGGACTCAGCCCATTCAAGTCTGAAAAAAGCCCCTCGTTTAAAGTCAATCCCGCCACAGGACTTTGGTACTGCTTTAGTACGCAACAAGGAGGCGATATTTTTAAACTGGTGATGGCCCGAGAAGGACTGGACTTTCCAGAGGCCATTGAGCGTGTTGCTCTTCGATTTGGTTACCAACTTGAATATGAAAAAGGTACCGAGTCCATAGCGGATCGCTCGTTACGCACTCAGCTACTCGATATCCATGAACTCGTTGCAGATTACTGGCACCGTTGCTTTTTAGAGGACCCTGCTCATGGAGAGTGGATTCAAAAGTATTGGACTGAACAGCGCAAATTTACCAAGGAGGTCGCCGATGATTTTAAAATCGGTTTCGCCCCAGTCGATGATTCCAAACTCATCCAAGGTTTACTTAAGAAAAACTTCACCAAAGAAGCGATTGCGCAAACTGGACTGTTCTTTGGAGTGGACCGTATACCTGACCCGTTACGCTGGCGTTGTCGTTTTCGCGGACGATTGGTCATCCCTATTCGCGACATTCAAGGACGGGTCATTGCATTTACCGCACGGGCATTGGATATTACGCCAGCGGACGACCCCTCGCGTGAGGCAAAATACGTCAACTCTCCAGAAACGGAACTTTTCAAAAAATCCCGCACGATTTTTAATTTAGATCGTGCTCGTTTAAACCGAGAAGACCACGAGCCTTTTGTTTTAGTCGAAGGACAACTGGATGCAATCCGTTGCCATTCCCTCGGCATTCATGGAGTCATCGCCGCCCAAGGTACCGCTGTAACCGAAGAACACCTTGCCCAATGTCGACGCTTCACGAAACAACTGATTGTTTTCTTAGACTCCGACGCAGCAGGGCAAAAAGCTGCGCTCCGTCTACTCCCCCTCGCCCTAAAAGAAGGTCTGGATATTCGCTTTCTTTCCCTACCTGGCGGCAAAGACCCTGATGAGTATTTTTCGACACATCCTTTAGCTGAGTGGCCTGATCTTTTGCAATCATGCCGAAGTGCGATGCAATTCTGTGTGCAATCGATAATCCCGGCGGGAGCGTCTGCGATGCCATTGGCCAAACGCTTATCTCTTTTAGAGGAACTCTTCCCCATCGTCGAACAAGCGGGAGCGGAAGAAGTCGTGCGCGAGGCTCTCAATGAGGCAGCAAGGTTCGCTGGTATAGGAATTCGTGAGATGCACATGGCCTATGAACGGCATTTGGCCACGGTGGCAGCCAAGAGACCAGCTAGCCAACTATCCCGCCCCACACCCTCAGACACGCCTGTTGTCAAGGGGGGGGGCTTGACAACTCTCGAGGACGACCTACTACTGCTTCTGTTCAAGCATGACGCTTACTTTGTTCCGGTCTCACAAACCCTGCCTTTGGAATGGATTAACCGATCCAGCCGTTCAGGCACTCTGCTCGTGGCACTACTCAATGAAGCCCTACATGGCCACTTCGCCAGTTTGCGAGAAGTCATCCCCACTTTAGACGATGATTTACAACTAGAGTGTGCACGACTTTCCGCACTTCCCTCCTCTACCACCGATAATCCCGTCGAGACCCTCGCCAGCCTTAACCACATTCTAAAATCTTTTCATCAAAGAAACATCCAAACACAAATTCGACGCATCGATGCCAGCATTGCTGCTTGTGCGAGCGGAGAAATCGAAACCATCAATCGACTACAGTCTGAAAAAATTGCGCTGAGAAAAAATCAATCAACACCCCCATCCCTTTCCTAAAATGCCTGACTCCAAAAAATCCAAAAAACCTCAGGGTAAAAAGACCCCCGAAGTAAGCAAAAAAGTCGTGAAGGCTTCTCCGCCAGCCAAAGCAGCCAGCAAGCCAGCTCCGTCTAAGGCTATGGCCAAGCCATCCAAGCCTGAGTCCAAAAAACCTTTAGCACCTATCCCCAAAGCAGTCGCTGTGGCCAAACCCACTGCTAAACCTTCATCGAGCCAGCAAAAACCAACGAATCACCCGGTTGTTTCCAAAGATATTAATGAAAAGGTGCAAATCTTGGTCGGGCTTTCCAAGAAAAATGGCTACGTGACAGTACAAAACATCAACGAGGTTATTCCGGATAGCGCCACGGATCCCGAGTTGATTGAGAACATCATGAACATCCTCGATAATTTAGAAATTAAATTACTCGATGAAGATGAAGTAGAAATTTATCGAAAGAAAATTGACGAGTCTGAAGAGGAGGCTTCTCGCACCATGCCAGCGGATGCTCCTTACGATCCGTTCAATGTTTATCTCAAGCAGATGGGCCATAAACCCCTGCTCACTCGCGAGCAAGAAGTTGAAATCTCCAAGCGAATCGAGGACACCGAATTACGTGCCCAGGAATTCCTTTTTTCCTGCTACCTCACTCTACCTTATCAACTCGATTTAGCCCTTAAAGTTCTAAATAAAGAGGAACGGTTCGACAAAGTCGTCATCGATAAAAAAGTCGAGTCCCGCGACGCCTACTATCGCATGCTGCCGAAGGCGACAGATGAGTGTATGAAGCTTAAAGAGACTCTCGATAAGGCTTGGCAAAAATACCTTAACGAGCCTGAGGGTACGAAGAAAGTCAAAGTGCGTGAGGCTTATAAAAAACTCGAAACCACTAGTAAAACCGGCTGCAAAGACATTTTGCGTAAGTTCTGCTTCAAGATGAAACTTTTTGAAGAGTGGTTGGACTTACCCGAACTCAAAGCTGATCTCGAAGATTGTCGCAATCTCGTTGAACCAACACCCGTGATGCGTGGTCATGTGCGTGCAAAACTTGCACGCAAGCCCGAGATTTCCGCGTCACGTGCTAAAGAAATTGAACAGCGCTGGCGCCTCTCGCCTTCCGAACTTTTACACATCGTTCGCTCGGTGCGTAAACACTTAGATGAAGCCCAAAAAGCCAAGACCGAGATGGTAGAACACAATTTACGGTTGGTTATTTCGATTGCGAAAAAATATCAAAACCGCGGTCTCCTCTTCACGGACCTCATTCAAGAAGGCAATATGGGCTTAGTTAAAGCCGTGGAAAAATTTGAATACCGTCGAGGTTACAAATTCTCCACATACGCCACATGGTGGATTCGTCAGGCCATCACCCGTTCGATTGCCGACCAAGCCCGCACCATTCGTATCCCTGTGCATATGATTGAAACCTTAAACAAGGTTATGCAGGTGCAAAAACAATTAACTCAAGAGCTTGGTCACGAGCCCACGGCCGAAGAAGTCGCGAACGAGATGAATATGGCCATCGACCGCGTGCAACAAATCATGAAGATGGCTCAGCAGCCTATTTCCTTGCAGTCGCCCGTGGGCGACGGTGAGGACACCGCTCTGGGTGACTTTATCGAAGATAAGTCAGCTGAAAACCCCAGTGACACTGCCTCCACCCGACTCTTAAGAGAAAAAATCGATTTCGTTCTTCGCTCTCTCGCCGAACGCGAAAAAGAAGTTCTCATCTTGCGCTTTGGTTTACTCGATGGCGTGCAGCGAACACTCGAAGAAGTGGGTCGTCACTTCAAAGTAACCCGAGAACGTATTCGCCAAATTGAAGCGAAAGCTCTACGCAAGATGCGTCACCCCACGCGTATGCGCCAATTGCAAGGAATGTTCGAGGGTGAACTCGATACCTCTGGACCTGGCTTTGATCAATTTATTGATGCGGAAACCGCCGCCGAGAAATTGGCCGTCCCTGAGCAGCCCAGCGCTACCTTGGAAGCTTTCCGTCTCAAGGCACAAAACGAGTTGCTCAACCACAATCTGCAGCAGCGTCAGTGAAAACGATTGTTGGAATCCTCGCTCTCGCACTCCTCACGGGGTGTGCGAGTGAGCCATTCCCCAAGACGATTGAGCCAGATTCTGTCTCACCGTTTTCACGACCCCAAGGAACCTCTTCCAACCCTCGCCTAGGGTTTATTGGTAACGAAGCCGTTAAAGGCGAAATTGTCCTAATCGAATTGGTCAGGGAAAACAGCTCGGCTGATGTGAAGAGCGGCTTTCTTGTTGTCTCCCGCAACTCCCAGCTTCAACCCACCGCTATTCTCAAGGTTAAAGAGGTTAAAGGCATGGCCGCGACGGCAATCATCTTACGAGGTCAACCCAGTCGAGATGAGGAGGTCGTCTTGCCTTCCGCACTCTTACTCGAATCTGCCGGTAATCAGTTAAAGTCTCACTCCAATTCTTGACCTTAAGGCCAAGGAACCCCACGTTGCCCTTCTATGTTACAGGTAGGCATCGTCGGACTTCCTAATGTTGGTAAGTCCACTCTCTTCAACGCCCTGACTCGCTCACGCAAAGCCGAGGCGGCAAACTATCCCTTTTGCACCATTGAACCCAATGTCGGGGTGGTGGAGGTACCTGATGCACGCTTAAGTGAGTTACAAAAAATTGCTGGTACTAAAGTAGTCATTCCTGCGGCCATTGAGTTTGTGGACATCGCTGGGTTAGTTGCTGGCGCCTCAAAAGGAGAAGGACTAGGAAATAAGTTTTTAGCGAATATTCGCGAGGTCGATGCCGTTGTGCATGTGGTACGCTGTTTCGAAAACGATGACATCGTGCACAATATGGGGAAAGTGGATCCAGTTCGTGATATCGGAGTGATTGAAACAGAACTTATTTTAGCCGACATTCAATCGGTCGAACAACAGTTAGACAAAAATCAGAAGAAAGTTAAAAGTCAGGACAAAGAGGCGATTGAAAACGTCGCCCTTTTAACGCGACTGCTTAAACACCTCAACGAAGGACAACCGGCATCGAGTTTATCGCTGAACGATGAGGAGCGTTTGCGTGTAAAAACCTACGGACTTCTTTCCAGCAAAGCCGTGCTCTACGCCTGCAATGTAGCCGAATCCGATTTAGCCGATCCAAGCAAAAATCCGCACGTTTTATCCGTGCGCAAACATATTGCACAACAGCATGGATGCGAATCCGTGGTCATTTGTGCACAGGTGGAAGCTGAACTTTGCGATTTAGCCCCAGCGGAGGCTCGTGAATTTCTCCAATCACTTGGAGTCGAAGATTCGGGTGTTTCCGAATTAATCCGGGGTAGTTACAAGCTCTTAGGTCTGGCAACCTACTTTACTGCAGGAGAAAAAGAAGTCAGGGCTTGGACTTTTCGACAAGGCATGACTGCACCACAATGCGCTGGCGTGATTCACACCGATTTTGAAAAGGGCTTTATTAAAGCCGAAGTTGTAGCCTATACGGATTTGATTAAATGCGGATCGGTGGCGGCAGCCAGAGAGGCTGGTAAGTATCGTCTCGAGGGTAAAGAGTACCTCTTTAAAGACGGCGATGTAGCCCTCTTTAGATTTGCTAATTAAAGAGCCAATAAATCAAAGAAAGGGCCGAAAATCTTCCCTTTCTCTTTGCTAATCCCTCCTCCCCTGCAACCATAAGCAGAGATGCGTGTCCTATCCAGTATGCAAAAGTTTGTGCCGCTCTTTTTCTGTTTGGCTGTTTGGGGGTGCAAGCCTGCTCCCAAAATTGTTTCGTATGAAGTAAATTCAGAAGCGACCAGCCGAGCTCAGCCCCCTTTGCCAACAAAAGAGAATGCCAAGATGCAAGCGAATGCAGCCATGGAGGCAGAGGCTGCATCCTTTGGCCAACCTAAATGGCCTGAAACACCAGCGGGATGGGTCGTCGGCGCACCCAATGCCATGCGTAAAGGCAGTTGGATTATTCACGGC
>RFOO01000080.1 GCA_009926645.1 bacterium
TTTTTCATTTCCTAGGTTAAAGTCCTTATCTCAAGTTTTTTGATTTTGAACGAGTGGCTTTCACAATGGTCTTATGTGTGATTCATCATCTGAAATCGGAAAATACATTTATTTTACTCGGGGTCGTCGCATTATTTTATCTTCTCATCTGGCTTTGTTGTATGATGTTCCTGTCAAGCGTTTGAATGAACAAATTAAACGTAACTTTTTGAGATTTCCTGATGATTTTGCTTTTAAACTAACGCCAGAAGAATGGATAAGTTTACAGCAGAATCCTCAGTGTGAGAACTTGAAGTCGCAAATTGCGACTTCAAGTTCTCATGGTGGTAATCGCAAAATACCGTGGGCATTTACCGAATATGGGGTTATACAAGCTGCGAGCGTCTTAAACTCCAATCGTGCAATTGAAATGAGTATTCGCGTTGTTAGGGCTTTCGTCCATTTGAGACAATCATCCCAATCCATTAAAAAATTGGATGAAAAATTGTTAAATTTAACCCAACGGGTTGATGGCCATGATTATCAGCTAGAATCAATTGTAGATACAATTCATCGGTTAGGCTCTGAAGAGACAAAAAAACGAAAAAAGAAAATCGGATTTGGAAATGAGTAGGAGGGTAGGGACGCCGTAGTTAGTGGACTAGTGGACAAGTGGACTGGTGGGCGGGGGAGTCACTAGAGGCGAGAGGCAGTGCAAATGTGCAAAGGTGCAAAAGTGAAGATTAGTGGACAGGTGGTCGAGTGGAATGGTGGGAGGGGACACGGGTAGGGACGCCACTCCGCTGGCGTCCGTTCTAATCCGATATCAAAAAGTAAACGGGTCTTAGTTGCTTCATCTAACCTATTACATTTGTCTGCGAACGGACGTCACGGAGTGACGTCCCTACCAAAGGCGATGGGAAAGGGAGAAATGGGTTAAATCTGGGTTTATTGACATTTTCTTTTGAGGGCTTATGCCCAAACCACCCCTATGTTCGGAACGATGTTCAGGTTTCTCTTACTCGCCGTTAGTCTGGCTTTACCCTCCTGGGTTTGGGCAAAAGCGCCTGTACAGTATCCTGAACGGATTCTTTTTATCGGTAATAGTTACACTTTTAATAACGACCTTCCGCATACGTTGCAGGAAATTGTGCGCAGTGCTGGGCTACCTCTACCCAAGGTTAAAAGTAACTACCTTTTCGGCAAACGTCTGATTGATCACGTCGGTTCACGTGTTTCCATGCGTTTAATCGATCAAGGCAATTGGGATGTGGTCGTTTTGCAGGGCATGAGTTTAGAGACAGTTTATGCCAAAAATAGTAAGAAAGATCGGGATGATTTTCTTTTATCAGCCCAAGAACTTTGTCAGCGAGTACGTGCACAGAGTCCACAGGCCCGGATTATTTTCTTCCAGACCTGGGCCAGACACCAAGATTATTTTGATTACTATAAGTCTCTTTTTTTAGAGAAAAGTCCGGCAACGGCTGAAAAAGATTATCAAGAATGGTCTATCCTGCATGCGAGCAATCCTATGGAGCAACAACAGTATATCATTGAAGCCTACGATAACGTGGCCAAGCAAAACGAAGCCGAAATTGCGCGAGTAGGTGAAGCTTGGGCGCGCCATTACCAGCAGGCGAAAATGCCTATTCGTCTACACGACCGCGATAGCACTCACCCCACTCCCGCAGGGACCTATCTTGCTGCGCTTGTTTTTTATAAACAAATTTATCAGCCAGAAGTCATCGACATAACTTTCCGTGGTAAGGTAAACCCTGCCGAAGCAGCCTACCTGCAAAGTTTGGTCGAGTGAGGCAGGCGTTACTTGGCTGAGAGATTCAACTCTTTCAGCGTAAAGTTTCCTTTTTCGTTAGGCAGGACCAAGAAAAGTTTGGTTTCTTTGCTTTGGGCGAGGGCAATCATCACAGGCCATTGCTCTTTTTTAACGCCCGCGACTACCAGCATCGGCTCGGCACCGGGGTTCGAGCCAGCAGGTTCTTCGATGGCGACCCCTTTGTGTTTAATATCAAAATTATGACTTAGCCAGCGACCTAACTCACGAGCGAGACCTCGCATATCGGATTTGCCAGGTTCGATTTTGCTTTGATCAACGACAGCCCAAAGGGGGATGGCAAAATTGTGTTCCATTTCAGATAGGCCAATAAGACAAAAGTGATTTGAGATTTACTGTTTGGTCAATTTTGACGAGTCTATTTTCGTGTCGATTGACCAAAAACATATCGAAGACATTCCTCTGTTTATCGAGAACAGGGATTTCGCTGCCATTCGACAGCTATTGATTGGGTTGCCTCACGCCGATGCCGCGGAACTTTTGCAGCATCTTTCCCCCGTGCAAATGGCGGTTAGTTTTCGGCTTTTACCGAAGACCGCAGCGGCAGAAATTTTTGAATACATCGATGCGGATCACCAAGAGTCCTTGATTCGAGCGTTAGGGGATAATGATGCGGCAGGAATTTTGAATGCCATGTCCGATGACGACCGTACGGCATTCCTCGAAGAGTGTCCGGAGCATGCGGTGCAATTATTGGCTTTGCTTGATCCCGCGCAGCAACGGGTAGCGCTCCAACTCCTCGGTTATCCTGAGAACAGCGTCGGACGAATGATGACAACCAAGTTTGTCTCCATTCGCCAAGACTGGACCATTCATCATGCGTTAGAGCATATTCGCGATCGGGCGAAGGATGTTTATTATGTGCACGTCGTATGTTCAGTCGACGATTCCAATCGCCTACTTGGGGTGCACCGAATTCGGGATATTTTCTTGGCCGATCCAAAGTCGCATGTGCGTGATTTACCCTCGGCTCCTCCGCTTTACTTAAAAGTAACGGATACTCAGGAGCATGCCGTTAAAACTTTCCGTAAGTACTCCCGTACCATTATTCCTGTGGTTAATGGCGATATGAAAGTGGTGGGTATTGTGACGGTGGATGATGTATTAGAAACGGCTACGGAAGAGGCCGCGAAGGATATTGCGTTCTTGGGTGCGGTGGAGGTTCCCGAAGAGCCCTTACTGCGTACTCCTCTGCATCGTTTGATTCGTCAAAGAGCTGGCTGGTTAGTGATTCTCTTTATTGGGGAAATGTTTACCGCCACCGCGATGGGCTTCTTTGAGGATGAGATTCAAAAAGCGGTAGTGCTTTCGCTCTTTCTCCCGCTGATTATTTCCTCGGGTGGCAATTCGGGTTCGCAATCTTCTGCTTTGGTGATTCGTGCGATGGCACTTTCTGAAGTGACTCTGAGCGATTGGATAAAAGTTTTCCGTCGCGAGATTATCAGTGGTATTGGTTTGGGGTCGATTCTAGGTACGATTGGCTTTGCCCGTATCGCTGTCTGGCATGAGTTGTTCCCCAGTCTTTACGGCGAACACTGGTTCCTGATTGGCGTGGTCATTTTCTTCTCGCTCATCGGTGTTGTACTATGGGGGAGTTTAGCAGGAGCCATGTTGCCTTTTCTTTTACGTCGACTCGGTTTTGATCCAGCCAAGGCCGCCGCACCCTTCGTCGCCACCATTGTCGATGTGACGGGCTTGGTAATTTACTTCGTCGTCGCCGCCACGATTCTACGTGGCACGTTGCTCTAGTTTTAGGCGATTTTGATTAACTCAGCGGTCGTAGGGACGTCCGAAATAATCTGATCGGGGTCGGGTCCAACGCCGATGTAGCGCAGGTTAGGCAAGGTTGATAGACTTCCACCACGGGAGGCGAGGCGAACGATTTCCGACATGGTAAAGGCGACGTATCGACGAGCTTCGACGGGCAGTTGGGCAAAGGAGCGAATTTGAGAAATATCCGACTTCCAACCGGGGAGCGTGGCGTAGATGGGCTTCAGGGAGCGTCGGGTGGCATCGTGGCGAGGTACACCCGACAGGGTCTTGCCCTGAGCATCGCGGTATCCGATGCCGAGTTGTAAATCTCCGCCTTGCCATTCGCCGTGAGGCGAAAGGGCGTCGAGTTTATTTAAGACGAGGTCGTCAAATCCGCCGTAGCGAAGCGTATCTGCTTTTTCGACGAGGTCAGACCAACCCACCATGCGTTGTCGTCCGGTGCTGGTACCAAATTCCAATTTAGCCAGAGCTCGTTGGAGGGGGTGCGATTCTTCCATCTTAGTCAGGAAGACGTGAGTGCCCACTTTGGTGTCGTAAGCTTTGCAACAGCCCACCGTGTGAATCGCTTGGACGGGAATGCCTGCGGATTGGAAAAACTCGGGAGTATAGGTGTGCGAGGCCGTAACATTAGGGGCGAATCCATTGCGTTTATCGAGCCAATAGGCTTGGCCGAATTCCCCGATGATGCGGCGGTCTGCGGAGAGGTCGCCGAGGATGCGTTCACGGACATCGCCAATCGTGTGGGCTAATTTTGAACCAGCTTCCCAATAGGCTGTAATCACTGCCTCGTGATTAAACGTAAAAGGTTCTTTTCCGGCAAAGCAGGTGAAATCAAATTCGGTGGCCGAAAAGATTCCGGCATCGATGGCAGGCTTATTGGCTCGCAGTTCGGCCTCGGTTAATTTGGTGAAGAGCGTGGCCCATTTTTCAGGGGCGAGTCGGCAGACGTTTTTGACGATATCTGCGGCGCGGTTTAAGCGGGCGGAGAGGTTTTTGGCAAACGTTGCACGTTCACCTAAAAACTCAGCGTAGACCATTTGCATTTGGCTGACTTCATCGGTGTAGGCGGGCGTGATGCCACGGCCCGTGGATCCGCGAGGTTCTTGTCCTAGAACGTGGATACGATACTCTTCCCAAGCTAAATCTAAAATGCGGTGAGAGACGTCGCTGATCATACAACGTTCGTCGATGAGCAGTCGGGAGAGAACCGGGAAACCGCGTTTTTCAACGGGGATGGCCTCCCAGAGGGCTTTGCGGGGGTCGGCGACGACGCCGGCGCCGAGAGCGAGGCAAGCGACATCGTGTTCGGCGACACCGCCAGGGAGTAGATTTAATTTCAGCCCAGCTACTGTGTGGCCCGAATTGGCGCCTCCATTGACTTTTAAAACCGTGCCTACTACGTCGCGTCGGCGGGTGAGTCCTTGCAGTTCGCGGACGATTTCGGGAATTAATCGTCCTTTGCCTTCGTCGCCCATGCTGATACCGACATCGGCAATGAGGAGGCTTTTAAAGGGTGTAAGTGCCATGGGCAGAAAAGAGGGGCGTGCGACTGTGGTCGCACGAAAAAGTGAAGCGAAAATGGGTTAGGCGGTGGGGCCTTTTTGGCTTTCGTAGAAAGCGTTGATTTTTTGGGCGACGTCGCGGAAGCCAGAGTCGGCCATGTAAATAATTTTGTATTCTTCGATGGCTTCTTTGGTACGACCCATTTTTTCGAAGGCATTGCCTAGTTCGTAAATCACGTCTTTCTTCAAGTCGTTCATCATTTGCAGTTCACCCTTGGCGACATTGAACTGTTCGACCGCGAGGTCGAATTTACCGCTAGCCACAAAAGCTTTGCCGATGAGGAGAATCGCCGATTGGCGGTATTTAGGATTACGTTGGGCGTATTGTAATTGCTGAATCGATTCGTCCAGTCGGTTCGCAGCTAAGAGCAGTTTACCCAAGTCAAAACGATAGGCGTAATCGTTGGGGTAGCGTTCCACCAGTGTGGTGGCTGTTTGCAGGCGATAGGCATTCAGTTCCTGGGTTGCTTGTGTCAGTTGCGATTGCAGGGCAGTGTCGCTTGGGTTGGCGTTAACTTGAGTTTGAATTTGGCTAACGATTTTCTCTAAACGCTGAGTAATGAGGTCGAATTCTTGACGTTCTAAGGACGTGTCTTGTTGACCCAAGGTGGTGAGACGTCCGCGTTG
>RFOO01000009.1 GCA_009926645.1 bacterium
GTCCTTTACCCAAGGAATTCCACTCTTGTAGAGGTATAGTAAAACAAAAAACGCTATGGGTGAAGCGATGGGAACGAGGCCATAATCGGGCATGCATTACTTTGGCCTCATAGAGTCTTACCATATGTGTAAATTGACGGTAAACTTATCGAGCGCAAGCCCCTCCCCAAACTTGCACATTTCTTTAGATGTCTTAAAACAGGTTTGTGAATTCCGCGCCCCCCGACCTGATTTATCTTTTGCCAATGGGTTTTGCGGTTCTTGCCTTATTCATGGGTTTGAGTGCGGGTCGGAAGCGTAGGCTTTTAGATGATACGCCCTTAAGTAAAACATTAGGTGTTTTTGTCGGTGAGGTAGAATTACAAGGAATCTGTGTTACGACTAACCCTATCCGAGCCCTTTTTTCTAAGTGCCAATGTGTGATTTATGATTGGGAAATTCACGAGGAATGGGAGCGATGGGTGACGGTTACTTATACCGATAATGAGGGGCGACGCCGGACTCGCCGCGAAAAGCGTCAAGGGTGGGAGGCTATTGCTGGTAAAAATTATTGGCAGGGTTTTTATATTAAAGATGAGTATGGTTATGTCTGGGTTCACCCGGACGGGGCTACGTTAGATCGGCAACTTTTGTTCGATGAGTATACTGAACGAGGAACGGCCCTTTATGCCATGGGACCTCGTGCTGAGATTTCCGATTCAACGGGAAGACGTCGATTTAAGGAGACGGGATTGGCCGTTGGCACCTCTTTATTCGTTCGCGGTCGCGCGAGCGAGCGCCCTGATATTGTCGCTCCTCAGATTGTGCAGGATGAACGTGCGGAAATGTTTTTAATCAGCACTCGCTCAGAAAAAGCGATCAGCCAAGGTAAAGCGACAGCCTATTTTGTCTGGCATGTTTTAGGCTTAATGGCAGGAATCTTTAGTGGTCTAGCCTTTGGTTTAGGCAAAGCCTCTAGCACGGGAGATAATGTGCCTCTCTATGCACTCTGTGGCGGGCTGATTTACGGTCTGGCTTGGCTGATTGGCTGGATTTGGATGGTATTCAACAGCTTGATTGGCCTGCGCAATCGCGTGCGCCAAGCTCAGTCTTTGATTGATGTGCAGGTTAAACGTCGTGCGGACCTCATTCCGCCACTGATTGCCTGCCTGCAAGGTTTACGTCAGCATGAGTCGGAGGTGCAAGTGGCGGTAACGCAACTTCGGTCGCAGGCTGGATTGCTCTCGGGAATTACGGCTGTTTCTTCAACGGTGATGGCTGTTGCGGAGCAGTACCCAGTCTTAATGGCTAATCAATCTTTCCAATCATTGTCCAAAAATATTAAAGAAACCGAGGATCGAATCGCGTTAGCCCGTAACTATGCTAACGACATCACGACTTTTTATAATACGCGCCTCACGCGCATTCCTGATTGTTATGTGGCACAATTAGTCCAAATGACGCCAGAACCATTGTTTATGGCTAAAGGTTTTGAGCAAAAAGTAATACCGGTCGGATTTTAACTTTGCTCCCAGGCATCTCGCTTGAGCAGGTAGCTGCATAAGCGGTGGGCTGACCACAATCCGTCTTCGTGAAATCCGTAACGTTGCCAAGCACCGACGAAGTGAAGACGAGAGTCTTTTCTTTCGTTTAGTTCCTGTATTTGACCCTGCGCGAGTAATGCTTCCAGAGAAAAGAGAGGGTGCTCAACGGGAATCGTTTGGATGACTTTGTGGGGGTTAATTTTTTCAGGATGATTAATCGTCACAAAAAATTGGCCAAGAGGAGTGAGGCCTTGCAGGGCATTCATCCAATAATGCGTGGATGTTTTTGTTTCTCCATTTTTAGTCCAAGTTTGATAATTCCAGGCTGACCACGCCAAGCGCTTTTGTGGCATAGGACTTTCGTCAGTATGAACCGTGGCAATGTTTTGATTATAACGAAATGATCCCAGAATTGCTTTTTCTCTCTCATCTGCATCGCTTAGCAGGGTGCAACTTTGGTCTGCGTGGCAGGCCATAATGACGCGGTCAAAGGTTTCCTCTCCTTTAGACGTTGTGACTGTCACTCCATGACTCGTTCTGCGAATTTGTGTTACGAGTTCACCCAGTCGGTGCTGTGCAGGACATTGTGAGAGAATAGCCTGAACATACTCACGTGAACCTTGAACCGGGGTGAGCCATTGGTGTTGAGTATTTAATCCCAGAAAGCCGTGGTTATAGAAAAAACGCATCAACTTAGCCGCAGGGAAGGCGAGCATTTTTTCAGGCGGTGTCGACCACACCGCTGAACTCATGGGGATGAGATAAAGATTTAGAAAATCCTCTCCAAAATTATTTTGAATGCACCATTCTTGCAGCGAAGCTTTTTCTGCCGCGGGAGTTTGCCATGCGTTTTGTGCAAGTTTGTTAAATCGGTTGATTTGCCAGAGTAATTTCCAGAAGCGAGGACGCAGTAAATTGCGTCTTTGGGCAAAGAGATGGTTGAGGGAAGACCCGCACCATTCTAGCCCCGAAGGGTCGTGCCGCACCGAGAAGGACATCGGAGCTTTTTTCCAGCGGATACCGAGATTTTGAAAAAGTCGGCAGAGCATTGGATAAGTCACTTCATTAAAAACCATGAAGCCTGTATCCATCGGTAGTTTCTTTCCCGTGGTTGGCTCAGACACGTCGATGGTGTGGGCGTGCCCTCCTGGACGCAGGTTGGAATCAAAGAGGGTTATCTCGTAGTTCTTACTAAGAAAATAAAGGCAGCCCAGCCCGCTTACGCCCGAGCCGATAATCGCGATTCGTTCACGCACGATTGCTAGATTCGAGACGATTTTTTTCGGCCTCGGCGTAAACAGATTCTGGAACTCCTTTAAGTCCCCAAATAATACCTAACCAGGACATCACTTTTAATAGATAGTAAGTGGGATCAAACTCCCACCAATAAAAGCCCTGCTTGGTGGTTGCCTGATAGCGGTGGTGATTATTGTGCCATCCCTCACCGAGGGTGATGAGAGTTAAGAGGAATGAATTACGTGATTCGTCTTCCGTGGTTTTAAATCGTTTGCTTCCGAAGACGTGAGCCAGAGAATTGATGCAAGAGGTGCCGTGAAAGAGAACGGTGGTAGAGATAAAGAATCCCCAAACTAATAATTGTGCTCCCGAGGTTGAGTAACCCCTGCTTTCTAGAAAAGCTCCCAGTCCATAGAGGCTAGTGGCAAATAAGGCAGGGACTAAGGTGTCGAAGCGATTGAGAAAAACCAATTCGGGATATTTCGCTAAATCAGGGATTTTTGAATAATCCGTCGGAAAATTCTTCTGACTCGTTATCCAGCCGATGTGACTCCACCAAAAACCATCAACCACAGGTGAGTGTTTATCTTCGGGCTCATCGGAATGTTGGTGATGGTGGCGATGAGCATAATGAATTGGAAAAAACGTGTCGTGGAGTAAGACTTGTGGGAGAAGTAGCGGTGGAAAAATCCGGTGATGGCGAACATCCGGAAAAAATAAAGTCCGACCGCAAGCCAAACGGCGAGTGGGCTAGCCCCTACCCAAATGACCCCTAAGCATCCTAGATGGAGAATGATAAAGGGAATGCAGCGTGGCCAGTCGACGGCTTTGGGTGTGTTACGTAAGACCTCTGCCCCTTCGGGTAGGTAATCCGAGTCAAACCAGCGGATGAATGACCGAATAAGACCGGTCTTGGGTTTGGCTGAGGCGTTTCCGAGCATAGTTGAATAGTAAGTAAGCCCTTTTTAATTTCGCAACTGCTTTGACCCTTTAGTCTAACTCCCTATCATGCTTTGATAGACAGATTATTCGCTGAGCAACGCCTTCTATTAACCCATGTCCGATGCCCATGCCCATCAAGATTGGCGGGCTTGGTTTGCTGAAAACGGCGCCAGGCTAAAACTGATTGCTCGGCAGTGGACGCGTTCGGATGCTGATGCGGATGACGTGGTGCAGGAGGCATTTGTTCGCTTTTGGAAACATCAACGTCACATGCCCGGTAACCCCAATGCCTTGGTTGTTACCTCGATTCGTCGGGCGGCTCTCGATCTGCTTCGTCGTTCTGATCGACGGACGGCGAGAGAAAAAGCCGTCGCCGCCGATACAGAGACCATCGGTTGGTTTGAGCCAGAGGCGGATCCGCGATTACAATCGCTGGCCGAATCTTTGGAACTTTTACCTGCGGAACAACGGGAAGTCGTGGTTTTGAAAATTTGGGGTGAACTCACTTTTGACGAAATTGGGGAACAATTAGCTATTTCACCAAACACCGCAGCCTCTCGGTGGCGCTATGCTATGGAGGCCCTGCGTAAATTAATTACAGCACGAACCTATGAATGAAGATAACGATCATCTCGAAGCAGCCTTGCGCTCCCTTAAACCGCGAGCCCCAGGGGGTCATGTTGTCGCTGCCCTGCACCGTGAGTTTGATAAACCAGTAACAGACTCTCGGCCTTGGTTTTTAAAAGCGGGCTTATTATGGGTAGGAGCAATGAGTGTTTGTTTTGTTATTTTTATGGGTTTCAATTTTACCCGTTCGGGCGCTGTACCCAATTATCGTCTGATTGGAGTTTCTCAATCCGAGCCTAGCCTGGATCTTTTTAATCCCATACAATTAAAGGATGGAACTTATGCACGTCCAGTGCGCGTGCATTGGGATCGCTCTGCGCAATGGGAAGATGCCTCCACGCAGACTCGACTAATCCATTATCAGCCCGAAGAAAAACTCGCTCTGATACCCCTCGAAATTTTTTAAACAGATTTTTATTTCCACAACGCTCTTAATTAAGATGAAATTATTACGCCCACTTTCTCTCTCTTTTTTAATCAGTGCCACAATGTTGAGCCCAGTTTGGGCCAAGTCGGAATCAGCTGATCAGTCATCGGCTAAAGTTGCAGTCAAAACGACCAGCGCTTATGCGGGTATCGCCCCCTTGCCTTTGACTGAAAATGCACGTCGGGAAGTTTTACAAACAGAAATTGCCCCAGGAGTGGGTGTTTTAGTTGGCTTTATTGATCCCCAAGGGCCAGCCGTCGATCAGTTGGAAGTGAATGATGTCATTACTCACTTTGACGACCAAGTCTTGGTAAACGTCGATCAGTTTCGCACTTTGGTGCGTATGCATCAACCCAATGATGTGGTAAAATTGAAAGTGGTGCGTGGTAATGAAGTGAAATCAGTGGATTTTAAATTAGGAGTGAAAACTTCGGCAATTAATCAAACAGCACCGCCACAATTACCTGCTCAATCTTCCAAAGCCTCTCCCGTAAAGCCATCGGAGGATGAGCCCATTTCGCCTGGTGTACGCATCACAATCAACGGACAAACATTTGATTTAGGTGCAGCTCCGCTTTGGTCTCATCCAGGCATGCCCCCAGAGATTGCTCGTCAATTTGAGGAGATGAGTCGTCGCGGTGAAGAGTTACGTCGTCGTTCGATGATGGCACCTCCTCCTGATTTGCAGAACCAAGAGAAGCCGGCAGAAGGCTCTATAGTGCCGACGCCACAAACGCAGTCGAAGTCATTTTCTTTTCAATGGGGTGCTGGTGATGGTGCTTCGCTTACATCGAGTAGCGTCGCGACCGATCAGCAAGGCTCGGTTTCTTTGAAGCAGAGTAAAGGTAAGAAGTACGCAATTATTCAAGATGCTGCGGGGAAGGTATTGTTTGCCGGCGATGTCACGACTGAAGAAAGTCGTGCTCAGTTAAGCGACTTTTTAAGAAGCCGTTTAAAATTAGTGGAAACAGGTAATTTTACCATCCGCGGTTCTGGAGAAGGTTCTCCCGCGGAGAACTCTCCACCCCCACCCCGTGACCCTAAAGAGGGGGCCTGATCAGTTTTTCTTGTTAGGGGCTGATGGGAGTTTGCCTTAGGCAGATTTTTATGTCCCATTAGGGTGCATGGATATCACGGCTCTTCTCTCGCGTTCGGTAGCGACTTTGAATGCTCTAGCGACCCTTTTTCTTTTGATTGGGTTTTTCCGTATTCGTCGTGGCGATCGTGTCGGCCACGGTAGAGCGATGGGCACCGCTGTGATTGTTTCGGCTTTATTTTTAACCGTTTATTTAGCCTCAAAAGTCCATCTTTGGCTAGCGTATGGGAAATCGAACATCATTTATATTGGTGCTTACAAGGCTCTCTATTACTGGATTTTGATTCCTCATGTCCTTTTAGCGATTCTGGTTACGCCCTTTGTGATTCGCGCGGTGTGGCTAGCCCGATCCAATCGTCTCGAGGAGCACAAGCGTTTAGTCCGATGGGTTTTCCCAGTTTGGCTTTATGTTTCAATCACAGGTGTCGTCGTTTGGGCTTTTATGGAGTTTAGTGGTTCCATTGCTGCCGTTGGTGCAACCGTTCGCTAATCCGATTTTCGCCTCGCTCATTCTGCCTCGCTTGATTTGATTGGGCTTATGGATTTTGAAGGAACAGAAAGCCCGGCTAATCCCCAGACGGAAAAATTCTTAGTCTGGGTCAGTGTGCTTTTATTTTTAGGAGTCTTGGGTTTTGTCTATTCTACCTATCAATCCGAGCAGGAACGTTTGGCGGCATTGCAAGCCAATGAGGAGCAGAAAGAAAAAAACTTTAATTCTTTAGAGCGACAACGCGAGCAAACCGCCCGATACATTGACCGTTTTTCTCGTGATCCTGAATTTGTGCGTGATCAAGCGCGGGAGCGTTTAGGCGTAGCTGAAGAAGGGGAGGTAGTTATCCGTGTTGATGGAGCTTCCTCCTTATCACAGCCCGCCCCTGCTAATTCTCCTGCAAAACCTGCCTCGCCTTAACTATCCTTGCTTGCCTGCGGGGTGAGAGTTGGGCATTGCATAGTTATGTCCGCGAGGAAGAAAACACAAGTCACTTGGGGTGGCCGGTTTCAAGCTGGTCCAGCCAAACTCATGCTGAGTTTTGGCGAGTCCGTTTCTTTCGACTATCGTTTATGGGCCCAAGATATTCGGGGTTCCAAAGCTCATGCCCAAATGTTGGCTAAAGTGGGAATTCTTACTTCGGCAGAATGTCGGGCGATTCTCAGAGGTCTCGATGTAATTGCTCGGGAAATTTCTCAGGGGAAGTTTAAGTGGCAACAGGAACTCGAAGATGTGCACATGAATATTGAGAGTGCTCTGACGAAAAAAGTTCCCGCGGCAGCCAAATTACATACCGCACGGTCTCGTAATGACCAAGTTGCCACTGATGTAAGACTGTGGCTAAAAGACCAATGCCAAGCCGTGGATGATGCGCTTGTCGGTCTTTTAAAAACCTTAGTTAATCTAGCTCAGTCTAATGCGGATATTATTCTTCCGGGCTATACGCACTTGCAAAGAGCTCAGCCAGTTTCGGTTGCTCACCATTTGCTGGCTTATGTGGAAATGTTTTCTCGTGACCAAAGACGTTTTCATCAGGTCTATCAGTCAGCGAATTGGTGTCCCTTAGGTTCAGGAGCGATTGCGGGCACAACCTTGCCTATTCAACGGGAGATGACGGCAAAGCTCCTTGGTTTTGTTGATGAGCGGGGTCGTCCTCAGGTAACAAGTAATTCGATGGACGCTGTGGCGGATCGGGATCCAGCCACAGAGTTTTGCTTTGCTGCAGCTCTCTGCGGTGTTCACCTCTCGCGGTTAGCTGAAGACATGGTTCTTTGGTCTTCTGCGGAGTTTGGATTCGCTCGAATGCCCGATGCCTTTTCCACGGGATCGTCTTTGATGCCTCAAAAGAGAAATCCAGACTCGATGGAACTGCTTAGGGGTAAGGCCGCACGTTTCCAGGCGGCCCTGGTGCATTTACTCTCTCTTACCAAAGGTCTGCCTTTGACGTACAACCGTGATTTGCAGGACGATAAGCCCGCACTCTTTGATGCCGCCGATCAACTCTTGTTGTCTTTGGCGGTGGCGACTGCCACTTTATCAGGAACAAAGTTCCACAAAGATAAATGTTTAGCTGCAGCCGCTGATCCTGCCTTACTGGCGACGGATCTTGCTGATTGGTTGGTAAAAAAGGGCATGCCTTTCCGGCATGCTCATCATGCTGTAGGACGGTTGGTGGCACTGGCCGAAAAATTAGGTGTACCACTCAATCAGCTCTCCGATGCCCAAGCCCTTCAGGCCCATAAACTTTTCACTTCTGGCTGGAGGGATGTCTTTAATCTTCAGCGTGCTTTTGCCGCACGGGAAAAATCCGGCATGCCTGGACCTAAGACCGTGGCAAAGCAAATTGCCCTTTGGAAGAAGCGGTTAAAATGAATTTATCTCCTCTGTTTTAGAGTAAGATAAATTCGCCTATTTTGTAGCCATCCGTAGCGACTTTCGGATGCAGTTGTGTGTCTGAATGTCGTGTTTTTACCATAGGGTAGAAATGACTTATTTTACATTTGTAAAAGAAATCTTCGTTAAGTAAATGCGAGATATGGATTATTCGGGCGACCACGAAAAAGCTCGGCTTTTAACGATGCATAAAATCGTTTCTTGCCGCCGGCTTTTTTGGGGATCGGTAGTCTTAAATCTTCTGCTGGGGATTTTTTTATGGATGCAATCAATTGATCTTTTCGCTCAAAAAAAATCACCCGATACGCTATTTATTTCATCAGCAATCGCTTTGATTCTCTCCTTCGTGGTCTCGTACAATATTTACGAGGCTTTAACGAATCATTTAAAGATTTCCCGAATTTTACAACAAAGCCACCGTAGTTAGACTACGATTTTGGGGTAACAGGCGTAGGCGAGTTCGTGTTATTTGGACCACTTGTAGGCTTCTTCTCGTTCTCTTTCTGAGCAGGCTTGGTTGAATTATCGTTACGCTTGGGGAGGGGGGCGATGGGATCGTATACCTTTTCGGCATTGGCTTTGATGTCAGCCAATTTCTTCTCCGCTTCGGCAAGACGTTTTTCTGTTTCTTTATTTTTTTCTGTTAAGTTAAGAACGCCACTTTGCGACTCGGCTAAACTGGATTTAAGCAAGTTATTTTCACTGATTAATGTGTCATGCAGTTGTTGGCTCGTCGTGATATTATCTTGAAGCGCTTTTTTCTCCGCCATTAAGCCAGCCAGCTCCTTATTCGCTTCGGCAAGTGATTTTTCTAAAACACGAATCTTTCCTCTTTCATTTTCGATGGATTTTCCGAGAGCTTCAATCTGTTGTTGCCCTAATTCAATCGTTTCTTTGTCACGCAAGATTTTCTTGGTGGTGAGCCCAGCGATACCCGCAAGAACGAAAAAGAGAACGAAAAAGAGAATGATCTTTTTTGAATTGGCGGAGTCAGACATAGTCAGGTCGACGGCAACGATTGGTTTTTAGATGGCCCAATCGTCATTGTTTTGTCCGTTTACTAATTGTGCAACGGTAAAACCATTGAGTGATTTTTCGAATCGCTTGGAGACTTCTCGCCAAATATTCGCAACTTGAGGGCCAGAGTGGCCTTTGATGCTGATTTTGGTTTCGATAAAGTCGGGTTCTACAACAGTGAGTACGTGTTTTAAAGTGATATCCTCGGGGCTCCGAGCGAGGCGATAGCCACCTGTTTTCCCTCTTTTCGAGTCCACCAGTCCTCCTTCTCGTAATTCATTGAGTAATTGGACAAGGTAGTTTTGGGGAATACTCTCTAGTTTAGCGAGTTCTTCAATGCGTGTAACTCCATTGCCTTTATTGCAGCGAGCCAGCTGTGCCAAGACGCGCAGAGAATATTCTAGTTTAAGTGAGGCTTTCATGAATGGGTAGGTGGAGGGTTGTCGGGTTTAGGTTCGATTTCTTCCCCGACAAAGACATAGGTTTTGTTCTGAATTTCATCGACCAGAATCGGTGCCTTGGGTCGCGCAAAATAAGAAGCTCCTAAAAAACAGATGCCGGTATTATGAACAACTTGAATGGCGCGGTCATCCCAGAGTTCGATCATATCAAAATCTTTTCGGTCCGTTATTTCGAGCTCGGGTAGTCCGTGGGTCTTAAGCCAAAGTTTGGTGGCAGCTAATCCTTCTTCGTTTCCTGCCCGTGCCGTCACGATTTTAATTTTTGCTCCTTTATCTAACCAAGCTTTTACGCGTCGCATCATCAAAGGCACAGGTGGACCAATTTGAGACATGCTTAACCAGCGCGTCGCCTCGGCTAGGGTGCCATCAAGATCGACCCCAATCCAAGGTTGCTGTTTCACTGGGCGAGTTTCCGGAAGTCGTTCGGAGGGTAGTGGTTCAGAAAAAGCCTCTGGTGGAGGAATTTCTGGTGCAGGCTTCACGGGGTCGGTGAATAGACTGCGTAACCATGCAAACATGAGTGCAGGTTGCCACAATTGGCGCACACTGACAAGCGCCGACCCTGTAAAGCAGGGTGCTCGGGGCGGGAGTCGAACCCGCACACCTTGCGGCGCCAGAACCTAAATCTGGTGTGTCTGCCATTCCACCACCCGAGCCCACTGCAGGTGGCAGAATTTACTGCCTTATGGCTGGTGGCAAGCCTTTGCGGGGTTATTTAGGTGCTCTGCCCGAGAGGCGACCCCATGTGAGCGTAGAGTTCTTGGCCTGTTTCTCCGGCCTCCAGTAAATCTTCCGCGATTTTGATACGTCCTGGTTCGAATAAGGTGGCAATAAAGGATCCACCAAAACGGAAATACCCTTTTTCATCTCCTTTGGTTACGGCCACACCTGGCTGATAAGTTTCTACGATGCTACCGACATTGGTTGCGCCAATCGAAACCAAGGTCACTAAACCAAAAGAGGGAGTATTGATGCTAACACGTTGGCGCTTGTTCCGCCAAAGATAACTCACGTTTCTTCGGAGAGCTAGAGGGTTGACGGAATAAAGCGAACCCGAGAGGGGTACAGGTGCTTGTGGTATTCCGCTGACGGGAAAATGAAATCGATGATAATCAACAGGGCAAAGACGAGAACACACCAGTGAGCCTTGAGCGTAGCGTTGGCCGAGTTCGCAATCGCCCACGAGAGTGGAAATGTCTAGTCGTTGTCCCTTAGCAAAGACGCCCTGGGTGGTTGCAACATTTTGAAAACCTAAATGTCGACCGTCCGCAGGAAGTACCGCGATGTTTTCGCGGTTATCAATGGGTCGAGCACTCGGTTTTAATTTCCGATAAAAGAATTCATTAAAATTTGTGTAGGACTTTAAATCAGGGTTCGCAAATTCTGCGATGTTGAGACCGTACTTTTGTACAAAGGGTTCGATGCGTTTGCGACTCGAGGGTTGATCCATGGCGAATCCGTAAAGTTGGGAAAAGAAAGCTCTTTTCACCACGGCATGAAGGGCGATGGACCCGAGGGGGTTGCCGTAAATGCGTTTAAGCCAATTTTCTCCGTAGACCTGTTCGACCTCGGTTGCGCCGGTATGGCGATTTTTGACGATTATGGGGTCATTTGGATGCATCATTCAAGATTTGCGAAAAAAGGGCTTCAAGGAAACCATTTATCTGACAAATAAGAGGGTGTCATCTATGTTGCGTCAGGTTTTACCCATTTGCCTTATGTTTAGCCTTCTTAAGGCAGGCCCCGTCTCTTGGGATAATCCAGGGCAGTCTCCGTCGTTTAAGAAAACTCCCGAGACCTTAAAAACCGAGGTGGAGGCTGAATTAATCCGAGCCAAACTTGATTTGGCTTCGGCCCAGCGTCATTGGCAGCAAATGGAACATATTTTAGAAATTCGAAAATTAGAAGCTGAAGAGAAATTACGAAAAGCAAAAGCAGAAGGGACAATGATTGATCAGGATTTAGAGAATGCTGAATTGTCCTTAAAGGTAGCGATCGCTAATGCACGGGCTAACGTTGCCTCGGCACAATTAAATCAGAAGCGACTAGAATTTGAGGCTGAGACAAAGTTGGGGTTAGCTCAGGCTGCGGTTACATACGAAAAAATTGCACGTATAGGTGAAATCGCGGATTTGCAAAAAAAGTGGAACCAGATTGCGATTAATAAACAAATTTCCTACCCTCTAGATCCAGTAGTGGATGGCGTACTGCGTATCTCCGATCGGCGTATTTCATTCAATGGCATCGTTAATGATGAACTGGCTAAGGATGTTTGTGAGCGTATAGCGTTTTACAACGCGCTCGATTCCCAGGCCCCCATTTTTATTGTCATTGATCGTTCTCCTGGGGGCTCAGTGATGTCGGGTTATCAAATTCTTCAAGCGATGGAAGCTTCGCGTGCCCCTGTTTATGTTGTGGTTAAGGGTTACGCTGCTTCGATGGCTGCAATTATTACAACGTTGGCCAAGCGTTCCTATGTTTACCCTCAAGCGATTGTTCTTCATCACCAGGCTTCGACCAGTTTAAGCGGTAATAACACGCAATTGGCGCAACAGCTGAAGTGGACTAAGGTTTGGTGTGATCGGATCTTTATTAAAGTCGCCGACAAGGTGGGGTTGAGTCTGGATGAGTTTGTTTCGCGGATGTATGCAGCAACCGTGACGGGCGATTGGAAGGTCTTGGGTGACGAGGCTGTAAAATTAAAATGGGTCACTCACGTCGTCGAACGGATGACGGAAGAGGGTGCCTCAACCATGCCTACACCTCCAGCCATTGAGAATGCCAACCTCAAAGTGGCAACTTCACGTCAAGAATTACCACCGCTCAACCCTTTTGATGTTTGGTGGATCTATGATCCCACTACGGAATTTATTCTTCGATAATTTATATAAAAAATCCTATGCTATCCGTCCGTACACTTGTCAGTCTGATTTTATTCTCGAGTTCAATTTGCTTGGGGCAGGCTCAACAGGCACCCGCTCCTGCTCAAGCGACGCCAACCCCTGGTCAGCCTTCATTGCCTACCACCATTCCGCCAGGCCCTCCCATTGTACGTGATGATCTGACCCCTGAACAAAAAGAAGTGATGAACGAGGTTGATCGTTTGCGTGCTGAAAAGGCTTTATTGGATGCCAAAATTGCCCTGGCTGATGCGAAGCGAACGGAAGAACTGGTTCCAGTAAACTCGGAGGTTTTGCGCCTTAATTCCGAGCGAGCTTTGCGCATGGCTAAAGCGGCAGCTGAGGCAGCTGCTTTAGAAGATGAGCGAGTTCGATTAGAACGCCAGGCGTCTCTCGAAGCCGCGCGCGCTAACGCGCGTTTAGCAGAGAAAAATAATAAGATTAAAGAATTAGAAGCTGAGGCTAAGCAGTTGCAGTTGGAGTCGAGTAACACCGTCACCCGCTTAAATAATGATATCAATCGTTTCCAAAAAGAAGAGGAGGCTCGTAAGATTGCAGCCAACGCTAAACCTCAGTATTTAAAAGATCCTTTAGTCAACGGGACTTTGATTATCAGTGATCGTCGGATTCCTCTCAATGGTGCAATCACAGATCAATTGGCCGAGTTCGTTTGTCAGCGGATTAATTTTTATAACAATCAAAGTACGGAGTTCCCTATCTT
>RFOO01000081.1 GCA_009926645.1 bacterium
CACTGCCCCTAAACAATTAATCTGAAAATCTTTTAAAAAATCTTCCGGCGTTAGACGATGAAAGGGTTTTAATTGGATTGTGCCTGGACAATAAACCAATCCATCTAATTTTTCCGGCCAAGTCAGGGGTACTGGATTTTGTGCATCAAAAAACTGAAACGGCAACCCCATCGATTGAGCAACCGCCTCATGTCTTCCCACCAGATAAAGTTGATGTCCTTCGCGCTGCAGGTGTTGGGTTGTCGCTAAACCAATGCCACTGGTGCCTCCGATTATCGCAAAGTTTTTACTCATTCAATTCACACTAGCAGGAACTGGAGTGGGTCAAGCGACTCCCAGAGATTAAATCATCAACAAAAAAGGCCATGGAGTGTTTCCATGGCCTTTGGCAAAAAGAAGGATGTTAATTACTTAATTTCTTTTAAGACCAAATCTTTAAACTGAACCATCATCGGGTCTCCGCCGTGCAACTGCAGAGCTAAAACACCTTTTTTAGCACCAAAAGCCGTCCGGTCGACAACATCAACGGTTTGCACACCATTAATGAAATGCTGAAGGTGATTTCCTTTGGCCACGATGCGATAATCGTTCCAATCGGCAGGCTTAATCACTGCTTGGATATCTTCTGATTTACCCAACTGACCAACCACTGTGATTTTAGGATGTTTAGCATCGACGCCTTCTTCGATTACCACTTTCTCGCCACGCTTAGCTAAAATCTCGCGGCCTTTTTCTTCATAAAGAATACCAGACCAAGTCGTGCCACATTCGAAGTCTGCTTGATAACCACCCACGACGAAGTGCTTTGGTTCGACAATCCAACTACGATACTGAACGCCCGAGTTGCCAAAGCCCGCGGACTTGCCGTGCTGATCGACGACCTTATATTTGAAGGTTAATTCAAAATCAGCCACGTCTCCTCCTTGCCAAACCAAGAAGGTATTTGATTTGAGAGGACGCTCCGCTGTGCTCTGGCCAGTAATCACGCCATCACGAACAGACCAGTAGTCTAACCCAGCCCAGCCCGTGAGGTCTTTACCATTAAAAAGCACCTTGGCTTCAGGAGCCGAGGCGGGTGCAGTATTTTGCACGGCACAACCGACCAAACCAAGCGCCACTGAGGCAATAAAAGCAGTAGTGAATTTCATGTTTAAAAATTATTTAGTACCAAAAACGCGGTGCATGTTCTTCAATCCCTTAACAGGAATGTCATCGCGGTTGGGCTCCATCTTGCGCCAAATCGCAGCGGCACGTGCAATGACCTTAACATCGGTGGTAAAGGATTCGATAACAATATCGCCCTTATAACCAACCTTCTTCAAGGCGGCCACAATCGGTTTCCAGTCTAATGAATCTCCGCCTGGGGTTCCGCGGTCGGTGCCGCAAGCGTGGAAGTGACCAAGGTGTTTGCCCGCACGCAAAATCGCATCCGCTTGATTCTTTTCTTCGATGTTCATGTGGAATGTATCCAAGTGAAGCTTCACCGCTTTCGACCCAACTGCTTTGATTAATTTCAAACCTTGATCGGTGGTGTTCAAGAAATCTGTTTCGAAGCGATTGAGGGGCTCAACACAAAGCTCGATGCCTTTCTTTTCCGCATGCTTGGCCAGCTTCTTCAGATTTTTAACCACTAATTTAAAATGCTTTGCCTTCGTTTTATCGTCGTGAGCACCAATCAAACCAACGACCGAATAAATAGGGCCGATGATGCGAGGACAACCCATCTTAGCCGCTTGGTCAACCAGCGCGGTTAGATACTTCATCGAAGTTTTCTGGTCTTTGGCGCTTCCACGAAAATCGCGGCCAGGACCCATCGCCGCACAAATCGACCCAATCGCAATCCCCGCATCAGCAGCAGCCTTCTTCAAGAAGACTGGGTCTACGTGCGAAGGATCTTCAATAGCAATTTCCACCGTATCAAAGCCCCACTTCTTCAATTTCTTAAAGAGCGAAACATCTTTATTGGTGAAGGGAGAGGCGTAAAGGAAGGTATTAAGTCCGAAGCGCATAATGGGTGATAGGTTGGGTGTTAGGGTTTAGAAACTGATGATAGATAAAGAAGCGGTCAAGGCTGGGCTATCGAGAATCCTGCTTCGATTAGGGCAAAATCTCCCCCTTCACCAGAAGGCTACCTGGATAGAAATAATGCGGGGCATAAACCTGTGGCTTATCGATAGTAATTTTACGCTCACTCAAGATTTTGGCCTTATCCACCTTTTCGGCAATTAACTCGATTTTTACCTCGTGAACCGCGTCAGGTAAATCCGCAGCAATGGTGAAATAATTCACGCGTGGCTTGTCGGAATAACTATCGAAGCGAGTAAAAATTTTGGGCGATCCTTTATCTAATGTGACAGCGACTTTACCCGTGTAAGGGGCAATGATATCGTAAATAGCAACGTGTGTTCCTTTGAATCGGAAAGAAATAAACTGACCAGGCTTGGTAAGCTTCACCACGGTTGGCATGCGACGAGCATAGTCACGCAACTCTTCGTCTTTATCTTCCGCCAGATTCTCACACTTTAACCCAGGAGAAAACTTTGCTTTTGAAATTGGAGCGATTCTTGCCGCTTCGTAGTTTTTTTCATCAAGCGGCTTATTCAAAGAGTAGGGTTCTTTATTGGTGGAGGCTTTTACAATTTCAGGCCAAGCTCGCTTAAAAGCGTCCATAAACATATTGTGCCCCGTCTCGGGGTGAGGGTGTACATTATCGGGAGAATAAGCGATTTTATCGCCCAAGGCTGCTTTTTCTTCATCCGTCTTTGGCAAAGGAGCTCGCCACAAAATACGTCCTTCTTTGTCTAGACGAGCGACCTCTAAACCCAAGTGAATGGACGGAATGCCGTAAAAATCAGCCACTTTTTCCATCGCACTGGCAGAAATCGGAAACTTCCCTTGAACAAGATCTGCGGTGTGTCCGCGACCAATCGTGTAGATGAAACAAATATCACAAGTCGGGAAAGCTTTCCACGTTTGGCGGACAATCCCTTCCGTGTAGCGGATAATTTGCTGTGGAGGCAATTCGCCATCGTTAACCGCAAATTCAACAAACAACAAATCGGGCTCGTAAGCGAGGACGTCTTGTTGCAAACGAAACACGCCGACATCCGACCCCGTTCCCCCGACCGAGGCGTTGATCATTTGAAAATTAGCCTCAGGAAATTGCTTCTTCAAAAAGGCAAAAGTTTTTGTACGCCAACCCGCTTGAGCCGTTATCGATCCACCTAAATAGGCTACTTTAATGGGATGACCTAAGCCTGAAACAATCGCACCGGTCGATTTAGCCTTTTCCAAAACATGAGGTAATCCATTACGTGGGCGACACTCTTGAGCATCCACCAAAGTAAACTCGGTCGTCGCTTTCTCTGCCGCCAAGGCCGAAAGACATAAAACTGGTAAAAACAAAAAACAAAGAGCGCGCATGTTTCACCTATTCAAACACCTAAATTGCCCCTAAGTTCGAGAAAAAATAGCGTTTAAATAATAAAAAAATCAACTTCGACTTCGCTATCTCAAATAATCACATTAATTAAGTTAAAATGGATAATTTAACCCATGCTGCCTTGGGGTTATCGGTCGGCATTCTAACCGTCCGCAAAGGAGCCTCTTTGCCCGCAGCCGCCGTGGCTGCCCTGCTTGCCGCTGAAGCACCCGATTTGGACATCTTCATTCGCAATGCAGATGACCCCCTTGTCTCCTTCCGCTGGCATCGTCATTTTACCCACAGTTTCATTTTTGCTCCTGTTTGGATGTTATTATGTTCAATCTTTACCGCGTGGTTTTTTCGACAAATCAATAAACCAGGCGTCCACTGGAAAGATCTTCTAATCCCCAGTTTTGCCGGCGTGATGACCCATCTTCTTTGCGATGGTTGTACCAGCTATGGCACCATGCTCCTTTGGCCGTTCAACGAAACCCGCTATGCCTGGGATTGCTTACCCATCGTTGATCTCTTTGCCACTTTGCCACTTCTGGCCTGTGTCATCATTGCTCTTATCAAAAAATCCAAACCCCTAGCCTCTGCTGGCCTACTTTGGTTTTGCGCCTATGCTGGAATGGGAATGTATCAGCACTATCGAGCAGAAAGTAGCCTACAACAGTGGCTCGCTGAACAGAAAATTACCCCCGAAAGAATCGCGGTCAAACCCACGATTACCAACCTCATTCTCTGGCGCGGCATCTGGCTAAACGAAGGTGTTTGGCAAGTAGGCGCCGTGCGCGTTGTTCCTTTTAACGAAGCTCAAATCGCGCCAGGAGATAAGCGTGTCGCTTGGACAGCACAATCTGCAGGCAACCCTCCTCGCGGTTCTTTTGCCGATGACATCATTCACGACTTCTCTCATTTCACTCAAGGCTGGAACGCTTATGAACGAGAGGCCAATGGCATCGCCGTGGGAGATATTCGTTTTAGTATGTTACCCACGAGTGGCAGACCTCTCTGGGCTGTCTACTACGGGCTCGACCCCCAAAGCCCCAAGGAGTTTCAAGTCGAAGTCGTGATGGATCGCGACATTCATGCGGGTGACTGGGATTATCTAAAAAGCCTCCTTCTTGGAACCAACCCTCAGTTTATTCCCGTCTCAGCCCAAGCCTCCTTCCAGCCCAACTAATCGGGCGTGGACATCCAGAGAAGACGCCAAGAACCCCAAGGGTGCTTTGTTTGAGGAACCGCTATTCGCTCCAAAGCAACTATCGCGGCTTTTCGAAAATAAATACCTCCATCGCCTTGCTTTAAGCCAAGCAAAAGCCCGACCAATCTCGCTAAATGCGGATTGTGTCCAATAATACATCGCGAACGCCGAGACCGAGATAAAACCTGCGCCGTTTTTACGGCAGAACTCTCAGGGGCAATCCCCGAAAGCAATCGCAATGGCTGCTTTAGGCGAAAGTGTTTCTTGAGAAGTTGAGCGGTGTGAACTGAACGCTGAAGCGAACTGTGCTCAAGGACGGAAACTTCGCGGGCAATTCTTTTAACCAAGGAAGCCGACAATCCAGCGATTTGCTTTTTCCCCTTGGAAGAAAGCGGGCGTAGCTCGTCGGGCTCTCCTGATCGAGCATGGGCATGTCGGATGAGAAAAATTTTCATTTTCTAATCATTAATATGCGCGGGAATTTGACTTGCTGAAACAAAAATTTTCCCAAGCACTATGGCTGTGCGCTGGCTCTGCCTCTTTGCTTTTTATCTCGGATGTTTCATCCCCTGCCAAGCCCAACCCAATCAACCAATCAGTCTTGAAACCGGCGTCTCGATTGATGGAGCCATCTGCATCGAGGCGGAAACAGGTAATGTACTTTTGGAAAAACAGGCCGATCTTTTGGGACATCCAGCCAGCGTCACAAAACTGATGACGCTGTTGCTGGTTTTAGAAGATATCCAATCAGGAAAAACGTCACTCCATACACCCATCACCGTCACCGCAGAAGCTACCCATCAGGGTGGCTCTCAGGTGTGGCTCGCCCCAGGTGAGTCCTTTACTGTCGAGGCATTGCTTTATGCCATGATGCTTCACTCGGCAAATGACGCCTCGGTTGCCCTAGCTCTCCATTGTGAAAGTTCTGTGCAACGCTTCGTGCAACGCATGAACCAACGTGCCCAACAACTCGGCATGAGTCGCACTCAATTTGTCACCCCCAACGGCTTAACTTATGGAGCAGGACCGCATGACACCACGACCGCACGTGACTTAGCCAAACTCGCCCAAACGCTCTGCCAATTCCCTGAAGCTCTTAATCTCTCTGCCAAGAAA
>RFOO01000082.1 GCA_009926645.1 bacterium
ATTTTCCTGTAATACTTGGCGTATCAACTGATTTTGACGGAGTGCACGCGATTCCTGTTCAGCCCACCAAGTTGAACCAAAGATAACTCGCACACTCGTTCCAGAAGTTCCAGAAGTGTTTTCTTCTTCAATGACCCCAGACTGGGCGAGAGTGGCTAAATCAAAACGGTCGGGTAAAAATCCTGTGGGAGAATTTTGACGAAAATCCTCTTTCGTTAAGTGTGGTAAATTCGCCAATACAGGATGGGGCAGGGCAAGCGCTTGGGCCCATTCTGGGCGTTGATAAAATGGAACCCCTTGAGTTTGTTTTAGTACCTCTTTCAAGTCGTTCTGATTTGTTACTGAGGTTGATGGTGCAACGCAGGTCATGGATTTTTGAAGTAACCAAGGAAGTCCTTGAAAGCAAGCGGTCCAGTCTGCCTTTGGGTTAATTTTCGCTGGTTTAATCTGAGATTGTCGCTTGCGGAAAACCGGTGGCCGATGTGTGATGAACTCATGGTGCAGGACCTTAGACCGCAACTTCAACCCAACCTCATTCTTGCGGGAATGATGGGCACGGGTAAGTCTGCTCTGGGTCGTCAGTTAGCTCATCGTTGGCAACGTCCATTTTTGGATACCGATGATTTGATTGAAAAAGCAGAAGGTATGAGTGTGGCAGAGATTTTTGCCAAACACGGCGAGGCTTACTTCCGTCAATGTGAGAGAAAATTAATGGAAGAGAAAATACCAGCGAAAGGAGCGATTGTCGCTTGCGGCGGTGGTTTAGTCGTGCCTCCAGGAATGGCCGAGCTTGTTCGTCGTAAAGGAATTGTGGTCACACTTTTTGCTTCGGTGGAGACAATTGTTCGTCGTACCGCTAATAAAACACATCGGCCGCTTCTTGTGGGGGAAGATACCGAGAAAAAGATTCGCGACTTAATGCAACAGCGTGAACAAGCTTATTTGAATGCGGGCATTGCCGTTTATACGGACGGAAGATCCCTTCAGCAACTTTGCTTGATTGTGGAAAGAGTGTATGAACGCGAGATTCCTACGTTTGTGCAGGCTCACCCTGAACTTTGGGCCAAAGCGGATTAGCCCAGGGATTGCCCGTAGGGTTAACTTTTCGATAAATCTCAAGGAAGGCTAAGAAATCAGAGCGGGGTGCGGCAAAAGCCCCGAAACTCGCCAAGTGTGGAGTGGGTATTTGGCAGTCAATCAAGCGGTAGCCACAGGCATGTAAACGCTCTACTAAGGCGACGAAGGCAACCTTGGAAGCGTCTGTTTTTAAGTGGAACATGGATTCCCCATGAAAGATTTGGCCCATGGTAATACCATAGAGACCTCCCACTAGTTCACCTTCCCAATAGGTTTCCACGCTATGCGCAAAACCGAGACGATGTAACTCGGTGTAAGCTTGGATGACCTCGGGTGTAATCCAAGTGCTCGCTTGGCCTGCACGTGGAACCTGGGCACAGTGCCGAATAACGGAGGCGAAATCTTGGTCGATGGTAACTTTCCAGCCTGTTTTGCGCATTACCTTGCGTAAACTGGGAGTGCAGCGCAACTCACTTGGCAGCAGAACAAACCGTGGATCGGGGCTCCACCAACGAAGAGGTAGACCTGGAATCGGCCAAGGAAAAATCCCTTTTTGGTAAGCACCTAAAAGGGTCGAAATATCCCAACTTCCACCGATATGGATAGGAGCATTACCTGGAGCTAAAGCAGGGTCAGCGTAAGGCCAATGGTACATTGTTGAGATTCAACAATGTCAGGCAAGGTACGGCAAGATTAGTCCTTGGTTATGTTGTAAACCGAAGGAATGGAGATTCCGAGTTCTGCCGAAATTTCACGAACATTAAACCCTTTGTTACGCATCGATTTTGCCTTGGTGCGAATCGAGTCGTTAATCTTCGCCCGAGCACGACTGGGTCGGGACATTAATTTGATAAGACGACGGGCAAGTTCTGTTTTGGAAAGACTGGAAACTTCTCGTGCAATAAATTCTTGCCGGTTGGAGTATTCTTCGTCCCAAGCCTGAACCGCGAGATCACGAGCACGAGCAATCGAAGCACGGATAAAAGCATCTTTCGTGGGGAAAGAGGTGGGGTCTAATTCTAATTTCATTTTGTTTAAATTCATTTAACTAACTTTGTTTATGAGCGGACAATGGTTTCAACTTTATTATAAAGTTAGGAATGTCAAACAGTTCGCAAAGAATCTTGCTGCAAAATTTACGAGAAAAAATCATTTAGCCAAGCGCTTAACGAAATGAATTGGCACGATTAAATTCATTTAAATGTAAAAAATTTAACGAAAATCAGTTAAATACGGCTCCACTCCAGCATGCGTCGCAAAGGAATTTCGGCGGCTGAGCGGATGGACTCTTCGAGTTCGATTTCTGGCTTACCATGGACCAAGCAATCGTGCACCTTTTCTAGGGTATTCATTTTCATGAAACGACATTCGTTGCAGGAGCAACGATCCGTGGGTGCCGCAATGAAAGTTTTGTGAGGAACCTCGCGACGCAGTCGATGTATCATACCTGACTCGGTCGTGATAATAAGCGTTTCTGCTTTCTGTGCTTTGCTCCATTCGACCATCTTTTCGGTCGAGCAAACCGTATCGGCTAACTCGCGTACTGCCTCCGTGCACTCGGGGTGAGCGACGATAGGAGCATCAGGGTATTGTGCTTTGGCTCGAAGCAAAGCTGCGGGAGTGAATTGCACGTGAGCGTAACAGTTGCCTGGCCACAATTGCATGGATCGACCAGTTTTAGCCGAAACCCAACTGCCTAAATTTTGATCGGGGATAAAAAGAATTGGACGATGGGCCGGAACCTTTTGGACAATTTTCGTAGCATTACCACTGGTCACGATGACATCGCTCAAAGCCTTAACGGCCGCACTGCAATTGATATAAGCGACGACATAAAGTTCAGGGTTTGTGGCTTTGACTTGGGCAAGTTTTTCCGCCGGGCAGGAGTCGGCTAAAGAACACCCTGCATTCATATCCGGCAGTAAGACACGTCGTGTAGGATTAACAATTTTGGCGGTTTCCGCCATAAAATGCACCCCGCAAAAAACAATCATTTGATTTTTTGTCTCGGCCGCTTTGTAGGCTAATCCTAAAGAATCACCGACGTAATCAGCGACAGCTTGGATATCCTCGCATTGATAATTGTGTGCAAGAATGATGGCATCTTTCGCTTTTTTCAAAGCCAGAACTTCGTGCTGTAAATCGGTTAGCGGAATTCCACCTGCGGGTAGAGGAGGGAAGACGGCGGGAACTGGAAAAGCTTTCATAAAAAAAGAAAATTTATTTTTGGCATTTAGGACAAAGAGCCGTCACTTGAAGTTTTTGCGAAATAGGTTTCATACCATGTTTAGCCGCGACGGCCTTGCCGTACCACTCCATGAAAGGCGCATCAACCTCAAGAATAGTGTCGCAGTGGCCACAAATTAATTGAGCCCGAAATGGCGTCGAACCAGTTTCCGTTAAATAATATTTATGATCGCGACCAACATCGACTTCGCGAACAACATTACATTCGATAAGCAAGGGAAGGGCACGATAAACAGTCGCACGAGAGACCGAGCGATCGAGAGCTCGAGATTTTTTGAGCAACTCTTCTGCTGTGTAGTGTCCAGCAGAGCTTCGGGCTGCTTCAAAAACGGCCATTCTTTGTCGCGTGCCCCTTAAGCCCTTGTCGGCGATGAAAGCACGAAACGCACTGGATTGGTCGCTTGAATCGTTGGCGGTTGACTTTGGCATTCTTTTTGAGACAGTTTTGATACAAGGATTACTCCTCGTCAATACGGGACGAGTCATTGACATAGCTCCCGTTGCACCCTTCATTTGACCCCTTTTCCTTAAGAAAGGCCCTTTCTAATGTTCTACCATACGGACGATTTACGCATCCGCAGCCGGCTCCCCCTGTTGCCCCCCGCTCTCCTGCTTCAGGAGTTGCGCCCGACCGATCGTGCCACTGAGGTAGTCGCTCTCGCAAGACGCGATGCTTCGGCGATTCTCGCGGGCAAGGATGATCGTCTCTTAGTGGTGGTTGGACCCTGCTCCGTTCATGATCCTAAGGCGGCTCTCGACTACGCGAAACTTCTCCTTCCAGAAGCAAAAAAACATGCCGCCGATTTACTCATCGTCATGCGTGTCTATTTCGAAAAACCACGCACGACTGTTGGCTGGAAGGGGCTGATTAATGATCCTGAAGTTGATGGTTCGTTTAAAATTAACGATGGGCTCCGTATTGGTCGCCGTCTTCTGGCTGATATTGCTGATTTGGGTCTTCCCTCCGCGAGTGAATTCCTTGATCCCATTACGCCACAGTACATCGCCGACCTTGTCGCTTATGGCGCTATCGGTGCTCGTACGACCGAAAGTCAAATTCACCGTGAACTCGCTTCAGGACTCTCGATGCCAGTCGGTTTCAAGAATGGCACGGATGGATCAATCCAAGTGGCAGTCGATGCCTGTTTGTCGGCTCGCTCCTCGCACTGGTTCCCCTCGGTGACCAAGGATGGTGCCGTTGCGATTTTCCAAACCTCAGGCAATCCCGATGCTCACGTCATTCTCCGCGGGGGGTCGCGCACGGGTCCCAATTACGGTGCCGATTTCGTAGCCGATGCGGAAGCACGCTTACAAAAAGCGGGCATTTCCACACGTCTGATGATTGACTGTTCTCACGGTAATAGTTCGAAGGATCATCGTCGCCAGTCTTTGGTTGCCGCCGATATCGCCGAACAGGTTTCGCGTGGGTCTAAAATAATCGGTGGGGTTATGATTGAGAGCCATCTGGTTGAGGGTCGACAAGACTGGAAAGGTCGCGACGCTTCTACCTATGGATGTAGCATTACCGATGCTTGTATCTCCTTCGAGCAAACTATTCCCATCCTCCAACAACTCGCAGAGTCGGTCCGCCAACGCCGCGCTCTCGTCAAAGCCTAATTTCTCTTCCCCATGAACTCCGTCCTGAAATTATTACTCGAGGGTGAGCCTCTCGATACCGCCCAAATCGGAAAGATTTTAAATATGGGCCAAGCGGCCGTGGAAAGTCAGTTGGCGGAACTCCGTCAGCAGGGAATTCTGTTGGGTTGGCGCGCCGTTTTGAATCCGAGTTTTGAAGCGGAGCGTCGCGTCCGTGCGGTGATTGAAATTAAAATTCGCACCGAAGGTACGGGTGGTTTTGACGTGATTGCTGAGCGTATCAGCCAATTCGAACAAGTAGAGAGCTGCTATCTAATGTCGGGTGGCTATGATCTTCTCGTTGTTGTCACGGCTGATAACCTCTACAAGGTCGCTGGTTTCGTCCACGAACGTTTAGCTCGCATCGAAGGAGTCCAAGGCACTTCCACCCATTTCTTTCTTCGAGCCTACAAGAAGGATGGTTTCGTCATTACGGATGAAGCCTCTCGTCGCGATCGTCCATCCGTCAGCCCCTAAAGCGCACTCTTTAAACCATGGATGATTCTGGTCGATTCGTGGCGCACCACGTGGCGTCGCTTCCTAAGTCAGGAATTCGGGACTTTTTTGCCATCGTTTCCAGGATGAAGGACGCGGTGTCGCTGGGTATTGGCGAACCCGATTTTGTCACGCCGTTCTCGATTCGCGAAGCAGCCATGGCAGCTTTGGAAAAAGGTCGTACCTCCTACACCGATAATCGCGGTACTCTGCAACTACGCGAAGAGATTTCACGTTATGTGG
>RFOO01000083.1 GCA_009926645.1 bacterium
ACTTTTCATATTTCAACTCATGCATCTCTGCCTGAGCAAGCATTTCAAGCAACTCATTATTCTCTTTAACTAGCCTTCTTAGGGCATTTCTAAACTTAAAATATCTAATCATCATCATCTAACTCCTCTGCTAGATCTTCTAGGTCTTCATCGATCATTACCTTGAACTTCTTGTAAAAGGATTTAGCCAATGATTCTAACTCCTCAATAATCCAAATTAGCTCATCTTGGGAGAAATCATTAATATGATCTAGGATGAAATCATCTATTAGATTTAGAGTTTCATTACTTTTTCGTTCGAAAATATTGGTTCCTCTATCTAGCCAAAGCTCTGGTCGCCTTCCCTGGCGGCTTCGGCACTTTTGATGAATTGTTTGAAATGCTAACACTCATTCAAACAGGTAAAACGAAACGACATTTCCCTATTTTGCTCTACGGATCCGATTTTTGGCGCAAGGTTCTCGATTTCAATGTTTTCCACGAATGGGGAATGATTTCCGACGAAGACCGAGACCTCTACCATCACGTCGATAGCGTGACTGAGGCACGTGACCACCTCATTCAAATTATCACCGAGAAATACCTTAAACACGACGACTAATCCGTTGAGGACATTCAGTCATCATGTCATTTGCCACCCTCCAACCATTTCTCTATTTTTTATTAGGAGCGGTTGTCCTCATTGCTTGGGCTAAGGAAGTTCAACAACGAAAAATCAAAGCTTCCGCAGAAGGCTTTTGGCCTGGAACAACCTCTAGTTCATTGGCTTCAGTTCTCCTTTCCGTCAGTGGCATCCTTCTCATAACCCTTGCCGAAAGTTGCGTCGAAATTCGCTACCATGTGGCTCACGAGCAGACGAGTTTAGCAGCCATTGCATTATTATCGTTACTCGGTGCAGCAGTCGTTGAAGAAATTGTTTTTCGTGGCTTCGTCGCACCAGCCCACCTCACGGGTCTTAAATTGCTGATGGTCGTTCTGATTGGGTCTGCCGTCTTCGCTCTCTTTCACGGGTTTAACCTTTCAACAACCCAAGGAAAAATCAGTTTCATTTTCGCTTTTTTGACTTCGGTTTGGCTCTATTTCGCCCGCTTTAATCCACTGAATTCACAACGCTCACTTCTACCCAGTTTAGTGGGTCACTGCGTTCGGAATCTCGCTGTCTTTGGCATTAAATGGGCTCAAGGTTTTATCACTTTCCACTAATGGGCATGAAAGAGGATAGACTATTCAGCCAATGGGAAACAGGGATCGTTACCCATTCAGCCAAAGAAACAGAAGCTGTCGCAGCGACTTTTGCCCAAAGCTTGCCACCAGACCTGATTTTAACCCTCGCAGGCGATTTGGGAGTTGGAAAAACAACTTTTGTTCGTGGTTTGGCTCGTGGCCTAGGCATTGAAGAGGACATTACCAGCCCCTCCTTCGCCCTCCTTCATGTGTACCAAGGAAAGCGACAACTACTCCACATCGATGCCTATCGTTTAAAACAATCCTCAAGTTTTGATGATTTAATGGTTTGGGATATCGCTCAATCACCTTGGAACATGGTTATCGAATGGCCTGAAAGAGTCGCCGATCGCCTCCCCGCAGATCACTGGAAAATGAAAGCGACCATCCTTGCCGATGGTAGCCATCGTTTCACACTGACTCGACCCTAAGGATTACTTATCAAAACGCTTACGCTCGTTCTCCGTCAAATAGCGTTTACGGATGCGAATAAAGTTGGGAGTTACTTCAACCAGTTCGTCCGACTCGATGTATTCCAAACAAGCCTCGAGAGACATCTGTCGAGCAGGCTTAATCTTGGCCAAATCATCCGAACCCGCCGCCCGCACATTGGTCAGTTTTTTATTAATCACTAAATTAATGATTAAATCATTATCCTTACAGTGTTCGCCCACAACCTGGCCTTCGTAAATCTCATCGCCAGGTTTAACAAAGAAATCACCGCGATCGTAGAGACGATCCAGTGAGTAGGCGGTCACTTGACCCAAATCGCCAGAAATCATAACACCTGAAGCGCGTCGTGGAGCCTCGCCCTTAACTGGCTCGTAACCCAACAAATTGTGATACATGACCGCTTCTCCGCGTGTGGTGGTTAACATCAAAGTACGCAGGCCAAAGAGAGAACGCGAAGGAATCTTAAACTCCATATGAATCCATCCACTCGTGCCTGCTTTGGCGTCCATTGAACGCAATTCACCACGACGACTGAGCACCAAAGCCATCACGTCACTTTGTGAAGCCTCGGGACAATCCACAGCTAATGTTTCAACAGGCTCACATTCAACACCGTCGATGTTCTTCAAGATAACCTGAGGTTTGCCGACCGAGAGTTCATACCCTTCTCGGCGCATCGTTTCAATTAACACACCGAGGTGCATTAAACCGCGTCCAGAAACCTGGAAAGCTTCAGCACCAGGCTCACGTTCGACACGAAGAGCTACATTCTTTTCAAGCTCTTTTGCTAAACGTTCACCGACTTGTCGGCTGGTAACAAACTTGCCGTCACGACCAGCAAAAGGAGAATCGTTAACCCGGAAAGCCATCGTTACCGTTGGCTCGTCCACCTTCACGGGAGGCATGGGACGAGGATTTTCGATATCGGTAATCGTTGCACCAATTTCAACATGCTCTAAGCCGATCACTGCGCAGATGTCTCCCGCGGAAACCTCTTCAGCTTTAATGCGACCAAGCGCCTCAAAGACTTCAACTTCGAGTGTACGTTGTTTAAATTGCTCCCCTGCGCGATTAATTAACATCACTGGCATCGAAGGACGAATCCGGCCAGCCGTGACACGTCCAACGGCAATACGACCCACATAGTCACTATATAGAATCGCTGTGACCATGATTTGCAGAGGATTGGCTAAGGCCTCTTCGCGACTCTTAAATCCTGCAGCTGCACCGCGCGAAGAACCTTCAGCATAGGGCTCAGGAATATGATCTACGATGGCATAAAAAAGTTCGAGCAAGTCTTTCGGTCTTTTACCTTCTTCGGTTTTTGCTCGGTCGACTGTCGCCCAACCTTCTCGACCCGAAGCATACACCACAGGGAAATCGAGTGCCGACTCAGGTGCATCCAAGGCCACTAACAAATCGAAAACTTCATTAACAACGGCATCAGGACGTGCGGAGGGCTTATCGATTTTGTTAATGACAACAATCGGCTTCAGACCCAAAGCGAGTGCCTTGGAAAGAACGAAGCGTGTTTGAGGCATGGGACCCTCAAACGAATCCACCACGAGTAAACAGCCATCAGCCATATTGAGAACGCGTTCTACCTCACCGCCAAAGTCAGCGTGGCCAGGCGTATCAATTAAATTAATTTTGTACTCCTCTTTGTTGCGGGGATCCGTCCAGCGAATCGCACAATTCTTTGCCGTGATGGTAATTCCACGTTCACGCTCGAGATCGCCCGAATCCATAATGAGCCCGTGTTGCCCCCCCGCCAATTTATCGAGGTCTTCGGTGCGGAACATTCCAGACTGGTAGAGAAGTCGGTCCGTTAAAGTGGTTTTGCCATGGTCGACGTGGGCAATGACTGCGATGTTGCGTAATTTCATCTGTAAAGGCCTTACGCATAGGAAAAAGCCCTTCCCTGCAAGGGGAATTAACGACTAAAGCTTGGAAATAGTCCTTAAGCTAAGCCATCGCGCACTAAAACCGCCTCAGGATCGAGGTCGCGACCCATAAAATCATGGAAAAGTTTCTCGGCTGGCTCGGAATTGCCCTTTGCGAGGACCTTCTCTCGTAATTCGCGACCTACTCGAGGATTTAAGACCCCCTCTTTGAGAAAACGCGTAAAGGCATCCGCCTCCAAGGCCTCGGCCCATTTGTAAGAATAATAGCCAGCAGCATACCCTGTCGCATCGGCAAAAAGGTGAGTAAATCGACGCGCCATGGAAGGGAGACGACGACTCGTGCGAACCTGCCAATCAGCCATGGCTTCATTCCAATGATTGTCCAAGTCCACCTCTTTGAGCTCATTGGCTCGAATGTGTAAATCGAGGTCTAACTTCGAGAAACACAATTGCCGCATACAAGCGGTAGCGGCACGGAAAGTAGACGCAGCATCGAGTTGATGCAAAAGCGTAGAAGGTAAAGGTTCTCCCGTTTGATGATGACGGGCAAAAAGGGCTAAGGACTCCTCCTCCCAACACCAATTCTCTAAAATTTGTGAAGGTAGTTCGACGAAATCCCAAGCGACGCGGACTCCGGAAAGAGATTCAATTTCAACTTCAGAGAGGAGATGATGGAGTAAATGTCCAAACTCATGGAAAATCGTGGTAACTTCATCATGCGTCAATAAAGCCTGTTGCTGATTAACGGGAGGCGTAAAATTACCGCACATCAAACCTAGGTGGGGAGCAAACGATCCATCAGAACGAGGTCCACCGGTTCGTAAAAAATTCATCCAAGCACCACCGCGCTTCGATTCACGGGGAAACCAATCCGTATAAAAAGATCCTAAATGACGAGAGCCGTCACGAATTTCGTAAAACCTTACCTCGGGATGCCAAACCATGACAGGTTCAGCTTCGACTCGCGGTTCAGCGGCTCGTGTGACGGTTCTTTTACCATCGGCATCAATGAAAACTGTATCGCGAGCGACGACTTGAATGCCAAAGAGATTTCCAAACAAAGAAAACATACCCGAGATAACCCCATCAATCGGGAACCAAGGACGAAGAGCCTCGTCATCAAAACCATGTTGTTCTTTACGCATTTTCTCTGCGTAAAAACCAAACTCCCACGGGTGAAGGATTCGTACGGAATCCTTTTCACAAGTCGCACGGAAGTTTTCCAATTCGACCACCTCTTTCTCAAATTGCGGACGAATACGCTTAGCCATATCTTCGATAAAGGCTAAGGCTTTTTCCCCTCGACGAGCCATGCGTCGGGCCGTCGTAAAATCCGCAAAATGATTTTTCCCAAGCAAACGAGCTTTCTCATCGCGCAAAGCAAGGATCGAAGAAACCAAAGCTGTATTATCCCAGGGCTCACGTAAGCCCACCTGGGTTAAGGCCTCCCAACACTGCTGACGCAACGAAGCATCCTCGACATATTGCAAAACGGGGAAAACAGAGGGTTGGTGTAAGGTAAAACGCCAAGCTTCTGGGCGACCTTTAGCCTGGGCGGATTGCCTCGCGGCGGCCAAAGCACTCGCCGGCAATCCAGCTAATCGTTTTTCATCCTCAACGAACAATTCCCAAGCATTCGTGGAATCTAAAACATTCTCAGAGTACTTTTGGGTTTTCTCGGCCAATTGTGCATTCACCTCGGCCAAGCGTTGTTTTTGCACAGGGGGTAAATCCGCTCCATTCTCCTCAAAATCAGCCAAGGTTTCTTCTAAAAAACGGCGGCGGACACCCGCGAGAGATTGAGCCTCAGCCGTGCGCGCATAAGCTTTAAAAATTTTCCAAATTTCTGGATCGAGCGTAAGCGAGGTGTAAAAGGCAGTCACCTCTGGTAACAATTCATTATAAACCTTTCGTAGTTCGGGAGAGTTTAACACCGAATCTAAGTGACCCACTAAACCCCAAGCACGAGAAAGTTCACGTGTACTATTTTCAAAACCTAAGAGGACATTCTCGTAGGTTAATTCCTTTGGCGAAAGAGCTTTAAAAGCAGCGATATTTTTCTGAGCCTGGCTAAGGGCCAGACGAATATCGGGCTCAA
>RFOO01000084.1 GCA_009926645.1 bacterium
AGGCTTGCGAGGTTAGGGATATTTATCAGTCTGGCCGAGTGAACACACTGATTGAAGGCGCGGGTATCTTTCTTTGGCCACTGACTTTTTGCTCAGTTCTCGTGGTTTACCTGATTGCGGAGAGGGCGATTGCGCTTCGTGTTTCCCGTGTCATTCCCGAGATTATTGTAAAATATGTGCAGGCGGGGCAGGCGGACAAAATTACTAGCGACATGGCCGATTCTTTAGCTGGACGGATTGTTCTGAGGTGGAAAGAAGGATTGAGGGGCGAAGCTCTTAAGTCATTTGCCCGAGGCGAATTGGTGCGCTTGCAAAGAGGTTTCTTTATCATCGATAGCATTGTCGCTGCTGCTCCTTTGCTCGGTCTTCTGGGAACGGTAACAGGATTGGCCACGTTGTTTCCCGAGCATGGCTTACCCGATTCGCAAACATTGACTCGTGGGGTGGGTTTGGCGCTGAGTACAACGATGATTGGTTTGTGTATTGCGATACCAGCTTTAATGGGTGTCAATTGGCTTGGTCGTCGGGTAGAACTTTTATCCGCCCAAGTAGATTTATTAGTTGAGACCTTAGAGCAAAAGCAGGCATGAGTTTAATCGTCTCTCGTCGCCGTCGGAATGACATCAATGTGGTGCCACTGATTGATGTGATGGTAGTTTTAGTTTTTTTCTTATTGCTCGCAGGCCGTTTTGAAGAAGCACGTACATTATCCATTATTCCGCCTGCCGCAGAAGCCAGTGGTGTCAGTGAGCATTCCGCGTCCGTGGTTATCGGGGTCGATCGACAAGGGAAAATTTTCTTAGAGGGACAGGAAGTGACACGGGCCAATTTAGAAAAATCGCTGGCTGCGAAAGCCGCCCAAAATCCAAACACAGAAGTCCTGATTGTGGCCGATGAGCGTTCCCTGACTGGGGCGGCGGTTGGGGTGCTTGATGCGGTAGCGAAAGTGGGTCTGCGCCCTCGGTTATTGACCCGAACGACGCCATGATTTTGCACTATCCGCTTGAGGATACCGCAATCTCGAATGAGATTAGAGTATCCTATGAGTGCAGATAAGAAAAGTACCCCTTCCAATGGGAAAAACAATTTTGAGGCAGATATCGCCCGACTGGAGAAACTCGTGGAGTCATTGGAATCGGGTTCAGTCTCACTCGATGAATTGGTAACTAAATACGAAGAGGGGATGCGGTTGCTTAAATCCTGTCAGGCGAGCCTGCAGGCGGCGGAATTAAGAATCGAGCAATGGGGTAAGAAGGCTAACGAATCGGACCAAGCCTGAGATGGCATTATTACCTTTGATTAAAGGCCCAGCCGACGTGCGGGCTTTATCTGCCGACCAGCTTCCTGAGTTGGCTCAGGAGATCCGAACACGAATCATCGAAGTGACTTCGCGTAATGGTGGCCATGTCGGACCCAACTTAGGTGTGGTTGAACTCACCATCGCTTTGCATCGAGTATTTCAGACCCCGCAAGATAAGTTTGTCTTCGATGTCGCCCACCAAGGCTACGTACACAAGTTGCTTACTGGGCGAAACCAGGAGTCATTTGACCACATTCGTCAGACTGGTGGATTGAGCGGTTTTCTGAGTCGTGAGGAAAGTCCCCACGATGCCTTCGGTGCAGGTCATGCAGGAACAGCTCTCTCAGCCGCAGTGGGATTGGCCAATGCTCGGGATCGTTTGGCAGAGGAAACGCATGTCGTCGCAATTATCGGCGATGCGGCATTGACCTGTGGTGTGACGATGGAGGCCTTAAATAACGTGGCGAGTGCGAACAAGCGCTTAGTGGTTGTGCTTAACGACAACGAGTGGTCGATTGATAAAAATGTAGGCGCCGTCGCCGAGGCCTTAAGTCGACTGATTGTTTCTCGTCCCTACAATAATTCGCAAAAGAGTTTAAAGAATTTTCTCAGTCGCTCGCGCTGGGGGACGAAGCTCTTGGATTTTGGTCGTACTTTTAAGCGTGAGGTAAAGGATCTCTTTACACGCAGTTCTTCGTTATTTGAGCATTATGGTGTCCGTTACATCGGCCCCATTGATGGACATGACCTCAATGCCCTCGAACGCTATCTCACTTTCTGTCGAGACGCTAAAGGTCCCATTATTTTACATGTACGTACCGAAAAGGGTAGAGGATTGCCCGCCGCCCTGAAGAACCCGGAAAAATTCCATGGTACTTCGGCGTTTGATCCTGAAACGGGTGATACGTTATCTACGGGTAAGCCGGGGGCGCCTAAGGCATGGCAGGATGTATTTGGTTCCCTCTTAGTGCGTGAGGCGAAGGCCAATCCCAAAGTGGTTGGTATTACGGCGGCGATGCCTTCGGGGACTGGTTTAAACCAGTTAAAAAAGGAATGCCCTGCACAATACCATGATGTCGGTATCGCCGAAGAGCATGCTGCCTTATTTGGTGCGGGTTTAGCGGCACGCGATTTACGTCCCGTTTGTGCGATTTATTCTACGTTTTTGCAACGTGCCTATGACATGGTCATTCACGACATCGCTTTGCAAAAATTACCAGTTACTTTCTGTATGGATCGTGCGGGAGTTTCACCGAGCGATGGACCGACGCACCATGGACTCTTTGATATCGCATACCTGCGTTGTGTGCCGAACGTGACCATTATGCAGCCGAAAGATGAAGACGAACTTTCGGATATGTTGCATACCTCTTTGCATTCAGGTGCGCCGATGTTCATTCGTTTCCCTCGTGGTCCTGCGGCAGGTGTTAAGATTAAAGATCAGCCAAAGATATTGAAAATTGGTGAAGCTGAAGTTTTACGTCAGGGAGAGGAAATTCAAATTTGGGCATTAGGCACAATGGTTCCAGAGGCACTGGCCTTAGCCGAAAAATTATCCGCCCTCGGTCTTTCGGTTGGAGTAGTCAATGCACGCTTTGCCAAGCCTATTGATAAAGCCTTACTCGCTCAGCAAGCAACTGGGGCTAAACTATTTGTTACTTTAGAAGACGCTGTTGTTACTGGTGGTTTTGGTTCAGCAGTACTGGAAGCGCTCTCCGAAATAACGACAACGGCACGGTGTGTTCGTCTCGGCTGGCCTGATGTCTTTGCCGGTCATGCAACCGATGTAAAAACACTGAGGGAAAAGTACGGACTTTCCTCTCAGCAGATGTTGGCAACGGTGCAAACGGCTTGGGCGAGTTTAGAAAACTCTCCGCAAAACACGGACCTTAAGTATTAGAACTCAAATCCAGCTTTGAGACGGAATTCGTAAGGGCTCTTTTCCGAAACATTGAGATTACCTTTGTTGGCGGGGGATCCGTAAACTTGGGCAATCGCTGTCAATGTCGTGTAGAAACCGTTTTCGCGTTGGTAGCGTACGCTTGGACCAGCGAAAATGGTGGCATACTCGAAGTCATTCAGCTCTGCCCATTCGGCCGAAGCGATGACTTCAAATCCAGCAATCCATGAGGCGTTAATCGCTTTGGCGATGCCTTGGGTTACTTTGAAAGAAACGGCATCCGCATCGGTAGATGGAGTACGTTCTATTTCGGCAACGAGATTAGCTGCATAAATCCATTCTTCGGCCTCACCAAAGTTGTGTTGCAGTAAATATTTAAACTCTAAACTATACTGATCGCGCAGGCTGCCATTCTTGCCGCTCGCTTGAGAGTAGCCTGGTTCGATGTAGATGGCTTGTCCCCAAGCATTTTTATCGGGATCAGCTAACATGCGCATGTAAGCAATTTGAAAACCATCAAACTGTAGCCCCTCGCGTGTTGCTGTATCGAAGTAACGGTAGTTTACGTAGTAAGAAATTTGTTCGTTGGCCGAGATGCCTTGTTCAATCTCCGTGCGTAAATCGTAAGCACGGTAACGCGCGTCATAACCTGATCCGATGTCCCGTCCGACGCGGGCGGTAACCCATTGGACGAATTCTACTTCTCCAGGCTTTAAGGTTTCCGGAAGATAGGAATAGCCAAAGGGGTTATCGCAGGCCAAGGCGGAGGCTGCTGAGGTTAATAAAACAAGAGAGGAGAGACGCATAATAAGAAGGGCTTGGTAAATGAGACAGCGTCTCATGAAGCAAGGAATTATTTGAGATTGAGTCTCAATATCGTTTCAAAAACAGAACTATTGTTGACTAAGTAATTTATAAACAGCGATTAATAAAAACCTCTATCTTTTCGTTTTTTTTCAGGATGTCGGGGCTTTGAGGGTCCTTTTTCGTCGTAAAGTCGGAAATCTACCTGCCGTTTGAAGCGGTCAACGCGATCAACGGTAACTTGGATAATCGTTCCGGGCATAAAGATTCTACCAGTGCGGCTGCCACGAAGCATCGTGCCCGCATCGTTCATTCGATAAAAGTCATCGGTCAAAGTGGACATGTGTACGAGGCCATAAGCCTGCGAGGCGGTGAGTTCGACCATGAGTCCGTGAGGTTTTACTTCGGCCACAACGGCTTCGAAAGGTCGCTTATCTTTTCTTTCCACTTCCCGTTCAAACAATTCGAGGAGTTTTATTTTAACTGAATCACGTTCGGCCTCGGTGCTATTTCTTTCGGTAATCGAAACATGTTCACAAATCTGTACGAGCTCACCGATTCCTGGTGAACGGGGAGGATTTACTGGCGCTGACGGCACTCCTTGTTTGGCAATAAAAGCATCGAAGATGCGGTGTTCAACCAAGTCTGCATAACGTCGAATGGGTGAAGTAAAGTGAGAGTAGTGACGTTTGGCTAAACCAAAGTGACCATCGGCCGAAGGGCGGTAGCATGCTTGCTTAAGTGAGCGGAGTAATTGAATGCGAATAGGGTAGCCATCGGGTCGATCCTTCACGCTGGCCAGCAATTTAATCATTTCCTGACGATGGGTGAGGTCTCCTACCTTGATTCCTTCGGCAGCTAATTGATCGCGCAAGGCCTCCAATTTCTCGGGGTCTGGCTCATCATGCACCCGGCAAACATGGGGGACTTTCGTTTGGTCGAGGTTCTTGGCAACGGTCTCATTCGCCAGCAGCATGAACTCTTCAATCAATTGATGAGACTCATCGTGTTCAACCACGACCGTGCGATCAGCCCAGCCATTTTTATCACAATAAATCTTAATTTCCTTCATCTCGAGGTCGAGCGATCCAGCGCGGAAGCGTTCGGTGCGAAGAACTTTAGCGACTTTCCACAGCGTTTGAATCATTGCCCGTAATTGATCTATTTCAGCGTCGTTTAATGAAGCGAGTGGCTTTCCGGGTGAACCCGTTTGGTGTGGCGGTGGTGCGGGAAGGGCACGGATGGAGTCGTTGTCTTTTCCTTGGAGAAATTCGTAAGCTTGCTTGTAAGTGAGTCGCTTGTTGCTGCAAATCACCGCATTGGCGAATTCGGTTTTAATCAACTTAGCATCGGAAGTGAATTCACAGAGCACGCTTTTGACTAAACGATCCTCCGCTTCCACCAGTGAGCACAGTCCGCTGGAAAGTGCATGGGGTAGCATAGGAATGACGGTGCCGACTAAATAAGTCGAGTTGCCTCGCTCTTTAGCTTCGCGGTCGAGTGGTGAACCTGATTTCACATAATGCGAAACGTCGGCGACATGGATGCCGATTCGATAATTTCCATTAGCCAGGTGCTCGAGCGACAGGGCATCATCGAAATCCTTCGCATCATCGGGGTCGATAGTCAGGGTGGAAACACTGCGTAAATCTTCGCGACCACGCAGGTCGTCC
>RFOO01000085.1 GCA_009926645.1 bacterium
TACAGGGGGACGATTGGCTGGTGCTGGCTGATTCGGCGTGATGATAATTGGAGGAAGTTCATTCCTTGGAATAGAGGGAGCTGGTCGCGCCGAAGGAAGAGGGGGAGGGGTTGGTCCAGGTCGACTTGGAATAGGTGGTGCAGGACGTGGTGTCGCGGATGCCACAGGTGGCTTCGGCGATGGAACGCTGGTGCTGGTGGCCACCGTTGGTTTTGGAGTTTCTGCTTTGGGAGCAGGAGCAGGGACAGGCGCAGGCTCGGGAGCCTTGGGCGCTTCTACGACGGCCTTTTTCGGAACTTTGTCTTCGATAAACTCGAAAAACTCTTTGCGATAAGTTTTTCCTAAGTTGCTCGAGGGAGCAGGTTTTTTGCCTTCGACGTAAACGATATCTTGGAAGTCGGGGCGGGCCGCGACAAACTGATCCACTAAGCCCAAGAGAGTCTTCACCTCGATGCCAAGCTCTTTGGCGACATCGCTAAAACGTTGCGAGGCTGAGGGCTTTTTGGCTTCGGGTTTTTTCTTCTCGGTCATGTGTAACTAGAATTAGTGGAGAGTTTTTAATCTTTATGAATTAGGACTGACCAGTGGTTTTTGCTTTGGCTACAGCCTCGAGAACCACGTTGATTTCTTCGGGTGAGAGGTCGGTGCCACTAAAGTCTTCCGCCGTGACGCCTTCAAAAGAAGCTAAGCTTTCGATACCTAGACCAATAAATTTAGCGACCAGTTCAGGTGAAAGGTGAAGTTGTGCAGCCAAGCGAATCGCTTTTTCTCCTAATTGAGCATCGAGGCTTTCAGGAGCGTGGGTAGACTTGGTGATATCCAAGCGCCAGCCCATCAGTTTGGAAGTGAGGCGGGCGTTGCGACCCTTGGAACCAATCGCAATACGCATATCATCCTCATTTACCTCGAAGTGGATGAGGCGATTACGTTCGTCGATGTGAACATTACGAGGTTTAGCAGGACGAATCGCTTCTTCGAGCAGTTGAAGGGGTTCAGAGTGCCAGCGAATAATATCAATCTTCTCTCCGTTGAGTTCCTTGACGATATTACGCACGCGTGCGCCTCGGGCACCAACGCAGGCACCCACGGGGTCGACTTTGGGGTCGGCCGAGTCCACGGCAATCTTTGTGCGGTAGCCAGGGTCGCGAGCCATGGCAGCAATGCGCACGGTTTTATCTCCAATTTCCGCTACTTCGAGTTCGAGAAGGCGACGAACAAAATTGGGGTGTGCTCGAGAGAGAACGAATTCACGACCTCTTTGGGAGTCTTCGCGAATTTCGAGAAGTAAACAACGAATGCGGTCACCAGTTCTAAATTCTTCACCTTGGCAACGTTCAGCGCGGGTTAAAACAGCTTCGGCCGAGCCTAATTCAACCACGACATTGCCTCGCTCAGTTCGACGCACCACGCCCGTCACAATATCACCCACTTTGTCTTTATATTCTTTAAAGACTTGGTCTTTTTCGATTTTACGAAAACGTTGATTCAATAATTGTTGGGTGGTTTTTGCCGCAATGCGTCCGAGGTCGGCTACCGCAATGGGCCGACGAATTTCATCACCAACGCGTGCATTGACGTCGAAAGTCACTGCCATGACTGGATTCATTTCGCGCTGAGGGTCGGAAACGGCATCGGTAACGGTGTAGACCGCAAAGGCTTCAAGTTTGCCCGTTTGTGGATCTGCTTTAACTTCGATGTTTTGACCCGCTAAAACGGATTTTTCGACCGAGGCTTTGATGGCTTCAGAAATTAAGACGCAGGCTTCATCTTTGGGGATGTGCTTCTCTTTTTCGAGGTATTGCAGGTAGGGTTTAATGTCTACGCTCATGGTGATACGGTGGGTGTGTTGGGAAATGGGGGACAAAAAAGGCGGGTCCGGTTGGACCCACCTTAATGAAAGGTGACTGTCTTTGATTTAGTGGGGAAGGGTTTCACTGTCAAGCGGGATGGCTTTATGACTTAAGTATGTCTTCGGCTTGCTCTAAGGGTAACTTGGGGAAATCTTCCCGATATGGCCGACGATAAGGTTATCTTTACGATGACGGGAGTGACGAAACACTTCGAGAAGAAGCCCGTTTTTAAGGATATCTCGCTGTCATATTTTTACGGAGCCAAGATTGGAGTCTTGGGTCTGAATGGCTCAGGTAAATCCACTCTGCTTAAAATTATGGCAGGGGAGGACACGGAATTTGATGGCGAAATTAGTCGAGTGGCTGGGTATACCTTAGGGTACTTGGCCCAAGAGCCACGACTGAATGAAAGTAAAACCGTTGCAGAAAATGTGCAGGAAGCCGTGGGTGAAATGAAAGCCTTACTCGAAGAGTATGATGATACATTTATTAAAGTTTCCGAAACAGATGAGGCGAAAGAGCAGGAAAAAATTTTAGCACGGCAGGCTGAAATTCAAACCATACTCGATGCGCGGGGAGGCTGGGATTTGGATGCGCGGATTGAAATGGCAATGGATGCGCTGCGGTGTCCACCCGGGGAAGCTCTCGTTTCCACACTCTCAGGTGGAGAGAAGCGTCGCGTGGCACTTTGTCGTCTTTTGTTAATGGAGCCCGATGTGCTCTTGCTCGATGAGCCTACGAATCATTTGGACGCCGACACGGTCGCATGGCTCGAGCGGCATCTACAGAATTACAAAGGCACGGTCATTGCGATTACCCACGACCGTTATTTTTTAGATAATGTTGCTGGGTGGATTTTAGAATTGGATCGGGGTCGAGGAGTACCTTGGAAGGGCAATTACTCCTCCTGGTTAGAGCAAAAGAGAATCCGTTTAGAGGCCGAGGAGAAGCAATCCGCCGCTCGTCAGCGTTCGATGCAACGTGAACGCGAGTGGGCTGGGTCTTCCCCTAAAGCGCGAGTCGCTAAAAACAAAGCCCGTCTTCGTGCCTACGAGCAAATGCTTTCTCAAGATCAGTTGCAGGTAGAAAAAACCGCTGAAATTTGGATTCCTCCAGGTCCACGTTTAGGAGGATCAGTGATTGAGGCGAAAGGATTAATGAAAGCCTATGGCGATCGAGTTTTATTTGAAGAGGTGAACTTCACCTTACCCGCTGGCGGTATTGTCGGTATTATTGGGCCAAATGGTGCAGGGAAAACGACGCTCTTTCGTCTCCTTACCGGACAGGAAAAGCCGGATAAAGGAACACTAATGATTGGTGATACTGTAAAATTAGCTCACGTGGATCAAACCCGCGATGCCCTGCCTGCAGATAAGGCATTATGGGAGGCAATCTCTGACGGACAAGAGATGGTGCACTTGGGTAAGGTCATGATTCCCGCTCGTGCCTACGCTGCCCGTTTTGGTTTCACTGGCGATGTTCAACAAAGAAAAGTCGGTATCATGTCTGGGGGTGAACGTAATCGTATTCATTTAGCACGACTGATTAAATCAGGCGCTAATGTTCTGTTGCTCGATGAACCAACGAATGATTTGGACGTGAATACTATTCGTGCTCTAGAGGATGCATTGGAATCTTTTGCGGGATGTGCCGTCATCATTTCACACGACCGTTGGTTCCTTGACCGTGTGGCTACGCATATTTTGGCCTTTGAAGACGAAGGTAAAATCACCTGGCATGAAGGTAATTATGGTGATTACTTAGAAGATCGCCGTCGGCGATTAGGAATCGACGCAGATACTCCACGCCGTCCGAAATACCGTCGTCTTACCCGTTAAACCGATTCGATTTCACTAAGCGATATTGCCATTCTTCGACCTGAGTGAAAAGGTGGGCCAGTTCGGCATCGGTCATGCGCCAGCGCCAATTTCCTTGAGGATTTCCTGGAGTGTTGAAACGGGCTTCGGTGCCAAGTTCGAGTAAATCTTGTGCCGCAATCATGGCGCAGACTCCGGGACTATCGAGTGCTGCTTGAGCAAGGTCTTTGGCGGGGTGATGAATGTGACCAAGTGCTTCATGGAGGTGACGCTGTTCCTCGCCACTGAGGGTTTTCATCCAACCTTCGACGGTGTCGTTATCATGAGTTCCAGTATAAACGACCCGATCTGGCGTAATGTTGGCTGGGTGGTGCGGGTTCCCGGCTGGGTTACTAAAACCAAATTGTAAAACAGCCATGCCAGGAAGTTGGGCAGCTTTTCGTAGCACATCAACGCCAGGGGATAAGAGCCCTAGATCCTCAGCGACGAGTGGTAAGTCTCCTAACGCTTGCGTAAAGGCTATGCCAGGCCCCTCGCGCCATTCACCTTGTCGAGCATTCGGTGCATCGGCGGGAACGCTCCAGTAATCACAAATTCCACGAAAATGATCGATACGAATGACATCAAAAAGTCTTAAGTCGTGGTGTACGCGCGATTGCCACCACGCAAAATTATCGGCTGCGTGCCGAGGCCAGTCATAGAGAGGGTTGCCCCAGAGTTGTCCGTCTTCGGCGAAGTAATCAGGAGGAACGCCTGCGACAAATTTGGGTCGTTGCCACTCATCTAGCTGAAAGAGTTCAGGTTTGGCCCAGAGGTCACAACCATCGGCGGAAACATAGATAGGTTCATCGCCGATTAATTTAACTCTGCGATGAGTCGCGTACTGTTTTAAAGCAAACCACTGCTCTGAGAAAAGAAACTGCAAAACAGCAGCCTGCTGATAAAGTTCTTTATCGGGTTCGCACTCAGTCCAAAGGCTGGGTGCCATAAATTGATTTTGGATGCGCAGGGCAGAGAAACGACACCAGTCATGTAGCCAACTCTCTTCGTTGCGACAAAACTCCCGAAAGGCAGAATGATTTTGCAGGATTTTTACTCCCCGTTCAGCGGCCTTTTGTAAAGCCGGTCTTAACTCATGCCAAAGCCGCCCATAATCGGTGTTTTCTTCCTCTGATCTTTGGAGAGACTGGATTTCTTCATTGGTTAGAAAACCACGGTGACGTAAATCTTCTAAATCTAAGAGGTAGGGGTTTCCCGCAAAAACGGAAAGTGCTTGATAAGGTGAATCTCCAAATCCTGTAGGACCGAGAGGACAAACTTGCCACCAGCTGAATCCTGCTTGAGCGAGGAAGTCGACAAAGTGTCTGGCGCCAGCACCCAAAGAGCCCACGGGTCCTTTGCCAGGTAGGGCGGTTAGGTGAAGTAATACACCAGCGGTTCGCTCCGGAAAAGCACGGCAGCGAAATAGCGGAGACACCTCAGACATCTCAACGAATCTCGACGTGATTCTTGGCTCGAAGTTCAGTTAGCCAAGTTGCGACCGCTTGCTTCATGGATTCGGCGCGAACACGCTCTTCGACCTCGGTTAAAATTTGTGGATCATCGAGGGTAGCTGGACCCGCAACTTTAAACCCTTCACGTTTAAGGATGAACCATACCGACTTTCCACCTTCAACGGTAAATTGAATGGGCTCCGAAATTTCACCATCCTTGAGATTGCGTATCGCCACGGCTACACGTTCATTGAGGTCTTCAAGATTTTTCCAGCCCGCATCGCCACCACGGCTTGCGAAGTCATCACTGCTAACGGCTTCCGCAATTTCCGCAAAAGTGGGGTTGGGTTTTGAGGAGAGGCTTTTAATCTTATATTTAGCAATAAATCCGGGTAATTTTTCAGGCTTTTTTAAAGCCTCGGAGAGTGCTTGAACTTTTCCTGCAACTTCCGAGACAGCCTCTGCTGCACCTTCAGTAATCGTG
>RFOO01000086.1 GCA_009926645.1 bacterium
GAAAAATTGTTCAAACAACTCTCGCGTCGTACGCGGGTCGTTATCGTAATAATTCATCTCCCGTAAATGACTAAAAAAAGCCTCCACCGTCGCTTCCGGCAGGCGAAAGTGCTCTCTTAAAATTCGCGTGAAATCTTGGCGATCAAAGGTGGTCTGAATATCGAAATCGGGGTTAACAAAACGAACCTCTTTCAACTGGTGAATCCGCTGCGAGATTTCCGGCGTCCAGTAGCGACGGGTAGATTTAATCATTCCATAGGGAAATCCATGGAGCGAAATATCAAAAATATGCCCTTTGGGGCGTTTAAAAAAAGTGGCCAATCCGCCCAATTGATAGTGGTGTTCAAGGAGAAGAACTTTTCGCCCAAACTTAGCTAAGTTATTGGCCGCCGTCATACCACCTAAGCCTGCTCCAATAACCACAGCATCATAGCGAGGTAAGAGATTTTCAAAAGGAGAAGGCATAGGCAGAGACTGAATTGGTAAAAGAAAGCAGGGGGATAGGGAAAGCCGAAAGCAAAGAGACTAACTTATTTTTGCTTTTTGGCGAATGCTTCGACCAGAAACCGTTAGCGACCACCTTTGACCTAGGCGTCTCAAGACACATTTTCTTTGCCAGAGTTTGGTTAGTTCAGAGGAATTTAAAATTTTTCGCAAGTCACCCTGAACTTGCATGCGTCCACCACGCAAAAAGAGCCCATGGGTAAATCGCGGGCCAATTTCTTCCACGTGGTGTGTCACTAAAACCAGCGTGCTCGCAGGATAAAGTCGGATAACCTCATTCATAAACAGCACAAAATCCTCTCGAGCCACAGGATCCAAACCCGCACATGGCTCATCTAAAATCAGTAAGCGTGGCCTTGTTGCGAGGGCTCGAGCCATTAATACTTTTTGCCGCTCGCCTTGAGAAAGATGGCCCCACGCTCTTAAAGCCAAATCCGCCACGCCCAATCGTCGCAAAATCGCACGCGCTCGGCGCACTACAATAGGGGATGGTTGTTTCCATAAATTAATCTGACCCAACTCACCACCCGCCACGACATCTTGCGCCACTTCCGAAGGCTGAATCATTGAAGCAATGGTGGGACTCACCAGGCCGACCTGCCTACGCAATTCTCGCCAATCACTTTCTCCATAAACTTCACCCCAGAGAGAAATTTTGCCTGAGGTCGGTGATAGATAACCAGTCAGTGTCGCTAAAAGAGAGGACTTCCCCGAACCATTGGGGCCCAGCAAAACCCATTGCTGTTTAGGAAAAATCATCCAATCAAGACCGCTCAAAATAACCTTACCATCGCGGGCCACTCGCAAACGAGTCAGTTCGAGAATAGGCGGTTGATTGATTTTTCCCATCGCCCTCGTTTTCCCTTCAATCGAGCTGAGTCGCAAACCCAGATTTAAAGCTTCTTGTAGCGATGGCTTGCCCTTTGTGACATTTCCGAGATTGGATAGATTATGGCGGTGCGCATAGACCTCATCACACTCTTCCCCTCAATGGCCGATGGGTTTTTGCGTGAATCGGTGATTGGGCGTGCCATCGATAAAGGGCTCATTGCCTTCCAGGCTCACGACCTTCGCTCCTGGTCCAAAGACAAACACCACAAGGTCGATGACGTGCCTTATGGCGGGGGGCCCGGCATGCTTATGACCCCCAAAAAACCCATCTAATCCTCGTTTCAGGGCACTACGAAGGCATCGATCAGCGCTTCCGAGACCGCAAGGTTACCCGCGAAATCTCCATTGGAGACTATGTTTTAACCAATGGGACCCTACCCGCCTGCGTCCTAGTCGACTGTGTGGGCAGGCAGATTCCAGGGGTACTCGGCGAGGAAAACTCCTTGACGGGCGATAGTTACAACGGCAAGTTCCTCGCCTTTCCGCAGTACACCAGACCCGCTGTCTATGATGGTCTCGAAGTGCCCCCCGTCCTCCTCGGAGGTAACCACGCCGAAATTGAAAAATGGCGACGGACAAAGCAAATCGAGAAAACAAAGCAACGCCGGCCAGACCTACTGAAAGACAAATAAAATAAGCCATGAGCAATCATCCCCTCCTCCAATTCGCCACCCAAGCCCAACTCAAAGCCAACCGTGGTTCTGACGCCTTTAAAGTCGGCGACGGCGTACGCGTTTCCACCAAGGTTCGCGAAGGCGACAAAGAACGTACTCAGGTCTTTACTGGCATCGTCATCGCCCGCAAAGGTGGCGACGTCCAAGAAACTTTCACGGTCCGCCGTGTATCATTCGGCGAAGGTGTTGAGCGCACTTTCCCTGTCCACTCCCCCAACATCGAAAAGATCGAGGTGGAGCGTAAGTCCCAAGTCATGAAAGCTCGCCTCTTCTACCTCCGCGGCCGTCAAGGCAAGTCGGCTACCAAGGTTAAAGAGCGTCGCTTCGATGCCAACGAGGCTGCGGCTAAATAATCGCCCACTATAAACCCTTCTAAAGGCCTCGTTCATCGAGGCCTTTTTGTTGAGCCTAGTAAGTAAAACAAATGGCTCTAATAACCCTAAAATCGAGATTCACGAAATAAACCACTGATTATCAATGGTTTATTGTGTGAATATTAAGTGTCCCCAGAAAATATTTATCGAAATCAGAGCGAGCAGGCTTGACTCCTTCCTCCTCGCCTGCGTTTTTCCTCCTTCCCTGTTTTTCAGGGTTCAGTCTCCGACTACTCCCTCCTTTTAATCAATATTATGTTACGCATCCGCCTTCAACGCTTCGGCACCAAAAACGAGCCTACCTATCGTCTCGTCGTAGCCGAACAAAATATCCGTCGTGACGGTCGCTTCGTAGAAGTGCTCGGCCATTACAACCCACGTGCACGTGGTAAAGCAGCTCCTCTCGTGATCGATGTCGAACGCGTGGATCACTGGGTCAAGCTCGGCGCCCAGCCTTCAGATACTGCTAAGTCGCTCGTTAAACGCGCGCGACAAGCGACTGCCACAGCAAAAGCTTAAATTTACTCGGCGGAAACGCCTCATCCTGACGACGTCTCGCCCCGCTACCCGCGGGGCGTTTCGTTTGGTGAGATCAAAAACGATTAGGTTATCTCCGTCCAACCACCTTCGCCGTTTTTTTCTAACTTCTTAAAGCCTGCTCGTTTTAAATTTTTCTCCGACACAAATTGCTTCATCGCTCCTTCGCCATAGCGAGTCGTCAACGTTGGAGAATTAAGCGTCCGTCGACATTTTTCTTGAGTCACAGGATGAACCACAAAATCAGGGGCATCCAAAGGCAGATCGACCTCGAACTCCTGCCCGTCCGAGCCATCGCTCTTAATCACTATGTATCGTCGTAAAGGCATGATTATTGATTGGGCGAGCGAGGATCAAAAGCATCGCGCAGACCGTCACCCAAGTAACTCAGCGCCAAAAGTGTCAGGGCAAAGAAACTAGAGGGGATGAGAAGTAGCCACGGACATTGCTCCATCACATCTGCCCCTTCTTTAATCATTAAACCCCAAGAAGTCATGGGCGCCTTAACCCCTAAACCTAAAAAACTTACAAAGGCTTCAAGCAACATCACGTGTGGCACGGTCAACGTGGCATACACGGCAATCGTACCCGCTAAGTTCGGCAGATAATGGCGTAGAATAATACCGCCGCGCGATTGACCCAGCGCTACAGAAGCATCGACAAATTGCCGATTCTTCAGCGCTCGCGTCTTGGTACAGATAATTCGCGCCATGGTCAGCCAACTAACTCCCCCCACTGCCATAAAGATAATCCAAATATTTTGCCCAAAGAGTACCGTGCATAGTACGATAATTAAGGTGAGCGGCAAAGTGCTAATGATATCCACAACCCGCATACAAAAATCTTCAAAACGACCGCCCATTTCGGCAGCCACGACACCATAAAAAACACCTAAAAGAAGAGCAACGGCTGTAGCAATTAAACCAACCGAGAGGGAAATCATCCCCCCCTGCAATAAACGAGAAAATAAATCGCGTCCTAATAAATCAGTACCAAACCAATGCTCGGCATTAGGACCAACGGGACCCAGCGCAAGGTTTTGCGTTTTATAATCGTGAGGCGACAGCCAAGGAGATAGAAAACAAGCTAACGCTAAAATGAAAACAAACGCTGCCGCTATAACAGGAGTGCGGTGGCGCGTAAATCGCTGCCAAGCTGAATCGTGCGAAGAAAAATGATGCGTGATTGAATTCATTGACGTTGTCGCACAAGGCGCGGATCGAGTGTAGCTTTGAGAAGATCCGTAACCAAATTCAGAACCAATAAAGCCACGGCATAAATTAAGGTAGTGCCCAAAATCAAAGGTACATCGCGATTAATAATAGAAGTAACAAACAACCGACCGAGACCTGGAACATCAAAAAGCGATTCCACAACAAATGTTCCCGAAACTAAATTAGCTGCCGCAGGTCCTAAAAAAGTGACAACGGGTAAAATGCCATTGCGTAGGGCATGGACAAAACGAATTCGCATCGCGCCCACTCCTTTGGCCTTGGCCGTACGAATATAATCGAGGTTATAAACCTCCATTAATTCACCACGGGTTAATCGAGCTAAAGGCGCGGCCGTGATTAAACCTAAAGTGAATGCTGGTAAAATCATGTGTATCGGAGAGCCCCAACCACAAGGCGGAAACCACCCTAACCAAAGTGAAAAAACCAAGGATAGAAGCGGCCCTAAAACAAAAGCTGGGATACAGATTCCAAGCAAACTAAAGCCTGTCGGCACACGATCGAGCCAAGTGTAGGGACGTGAGGCGGCAATCACTCCGACAGGAATTCCCATGAGCATGGCAAGGAGAAGCGCCAGACTGCCTAGGGTAGCTGAAACGGGAATACGATTCCCGATGATCTCATTCACACTCCAACCCGGATACTTCATCGATGGCCCTAAATCACCCTGAACTAAATTTTTGACATACCGAGTAAGTTGCACGCCAAGGGGCTGGTCTAAACCATAGTAAGCCTCCAAGCGGTGCTTTACCTCTGCAGGCACTGGACGATCGCGATCAAAAGGCCCTCCAGGAACTGCATGCGCCAAGAAAAAAGTCGCCATCACTACCACCAACAAAATGGGGACCATTTCCGCTAAGCGCCTGAGCACATAGAAAAACATAAGTATGTGACTAAAACTAAGGACTCCCCTTTTCTGCGGCTTTTACTTTTCGTTCAAGTTCAGCCGTGGAAGGAGGTGGAGGCAATCCACGTGCATCAGACCTCACCCAACCCATACGATCCGAAACAGTCTCGTATTCTTTGTCGTTCAATACTCGCGTTTCTCGAAGCCGACTTTGCCGAATAGCGCCATCAGCAATCATTGCTTTTTCTGCATCGTTCTCCGTTTTTTTCTGAAATGAACCACAACCCGTGAGGACGAGAGCGAAGAAAAAAATTTTGCAGGGGAAAGTGAAAGACATCGTGGTTAGTGATTTATTCAGCCAAATGATAAAGGCTCAAGAGCTTACACTCAGAGTCTTTCTGCCAGCGATGGCGATGTCGAGCAACCCATCGGTAACCAAAATTCGCCCAAGCCTTAGGGAAAATAGTGCCGATAAGACCTACCCAAGACCAAAAACCTCCTATCCTTTGTAAGATAAGCCAGACGGCCTCAGCGCCCTC
>RFOO01000087.1 GCA_009926645.1 bacterium
TGCCTCTCGCCCTGGAAAAGTCGTAATCAGTTTAGGAACCAGTGATACAATTTTTGCAGCGATTGAGGGGATTCGCACTGATGCCGCTGGATTAGGTCACGCCTTTGGTAATCCTCTCGGTGGAAGTATGAGCTTAATCTGTGTGCGCAACGGTTCTTTGGCGCGTGAAGCGGTTCGCCGGGAGTGTGGATTTAAAGATTGGGACGAATTTTCAGCAGCGATTAATCAATCACCAGCAGCCCAATCGGCGATTCTTCCGATGGAAGAAGATGAGATCACTCCTCGCCGTTCAGCTGGTCGAATTTCTCTCGGTAAGCCTGTCACAGCTCAATCTTTGCCTCGTGCTGCCGTGGAAGGTCAGGCTCTTAATATGCGTTTGCATAGTCGCTGGGTTGGTACGCCGACTACCCAACTTCTTTTGACAGGTGGAGCGTCCAATAACCCAGCGATTGCCAAGATTTTCGCGGATGTGTTTGGAGCCCCAGTCTTGCGTTTAACTGTTTCTGATTCGGCAGCTTTGGGCGCTGCATTGCGAGCGGCTGAGGCTGCTTGTGGGGCAAAAATGGCTTATTTAGAAGCAGTTTTCTGTGCACCTGCTCCTGGGGTAGTTCAGCCCGATCCCGCTTTGCGTTCGGCCTACGATGCCCTCGAGGCAGAATTGGCTAAAAAACTTTCCTAATTTTTTAAACGGCACCCATTGCCCGCTTGAACTAGGTCCGCTAATTTGGCTGAATCCAAGCCTCACCCCTCTCATCCACCTACCACTATGTCACAACGTCCTGTCACCCTGTTCACTGGCCAATGGGCCGACCTCCCGATTGCTGAATTATTGCCCAAAGTAAAAGCGATGGGTTATGATGGTGTTGAACTAGCATGCTGGGGTGATCACTTCGATGTTACCCGTGCGGTAAAAGAAAAAGGTTATATTGAGTCGCTCTGGGCATTACTGGAGAAAAATGGTTTAGGCTGCTGGGCGATTTCTTCGCACTTAGTTGGCCAAGCGACTTGCGACAATATCGATGAGCGTCACCAAGCGATCCTCTCTCCACAAATTTGGGGCGATGGAAATCCTGAAGGTGTGCGTTCACGTGCCGCCGCGGAAATGATTCTCACCGCAGAGGCTGCACGTAAATTCTTTGACGCAGGAAAGTCTTACATGGCTAAATTCCCCAAGGGTACGGGCAAGGTCGTGGTGAATGGTTTTACGGGTTCCTCTATCTGGCATGCGATTTATGCCTTCCCTCCAACCAATCAGGCATTCTTGCAAAAAGGCTACGATGATTTTGCCAAGCGTTGGAAGCCCATCCTCGATGCGTTCGAAAAGCATGATGTTTATTTTGCTCTCGAAGTGCACCCGACCGAAATTGCTTTTGATATTGCTTCAGCCCAACGTGCTCTTGAAGCCGTTGGCCATCATAAGCGCTTTGGGTTTAACTACGACCCCAGTCACTTGGGTTACCAAGGTGTGGATTACGTAAAATTTATTCGTACTTTTGCTAAGCAAATTCACCACGCTCACATGAAAGATGTTTGGTGGGGTCATGGTGACGGCACGGTGGGTGTGTTCGGTGGCCATACTGATTTCTGTGATGCACGACGTGCTTGGGATTTCCGCTCCGTTGGCCGTGGCGATATTCGTTTTGAAGACGTTATTGTGGCTCTGAATGATATCGACTATGCTGGTCCGCTCTCGGTTGAGTGGGAAGATGGTCGCATGGATCGTTTCCATGGAGCGACCGAAAGTTGTGCTTATGTAAAGCGCTTGGCCTTCCCCTCCAATAAAGTCGCTTTCGATGCCGCCTTCGACAAGGCTAAGCAAAAGAAGTAATCTTTTCGCAAAGATTCATCATGGCCACACAAGTTGGAATCATTGGAGCAGGCGGTATGCTTCAATATCACGCTGCGGGATTTCGTTTGGCGAAAGCTGATATTGTTGCCGTTGCTGATCCAGCTCCAGGGGCTGCGAAAAAAGCCGCTGAAAAATGGGGCATCCCACATGCTTATGAATCGGTAGAGGCAATGTTGGCGGCACACCTAAGTCTGAATGCAATCAGCATTATCGTCCCTAACAAATTCCATGCTCCGCTTGCGATTCAGTGTTTAAATGCAGGTAAGCATGTTTTCTGCGAAAAACCGCCAGCGCTTAATGCACAAGAAGTTGGTGGTATTATTGCTGCGGCGAAAAAATCTGGAAAGCATGTTATGTTTAACTTTAACAACCGTGCTCGTCCTGAATCGCAAGCGATGATGAAGTACATCGAAGCTGGTCAGGTTGGAAAAATTAATTCCGCACAAGCAAAGTGGATTCGTCGCACGGGCATTCCGGGATTTGGTGGTTGGTTTACCACGAAGGAGCAATCCGGTGGTGGACCGTTAATCGACCTTTTACACATGGTCGATTTGGCCATGTATTTCATGGGCTATCCTGAACCTGCTCATGTCATGGGCCAAACTTTTAATGATTTCATTCAGGATAAATCATTTAAGGGTCCTTGGGGTATCCCTGATCGCATCGGTGGCACCACCGATGTGGAAAATGCCGCGCATGGTTTTATTTCCTTCAAGACGGGCCAAGTTCTTTCTCTGCAAGTTTCTTGGGCGGAGATGGTCAAGCGCGAGGAAGTTTCGGTTGTTTTCCAAGGCACGAAAGCTGGCGGTAAGGTTGAGCGCCTCTTTGGAGTCGATGGATTGGATGACACGGCCATCGATACTTGCGAGTTATACGTTCAAGAAAACGGCAACAGCGTGAATCGCTCCATTGTCACCCCTGCGTGTGAAGACATGGGACGCTCTGCCTCGGCCGCTAATTTTATTGAAGCTATTGAGGGCAAAGCTGCACCCTTAAATACTCCTGAGCAATCCCTCCGTCTCATGCAGGTTATCGATGCCATTTATGCTTCGGCACGCACTGGCAAACCCGTTTCTATCTAATTATATACTATGAGTTCATTAAATCGTAAAATTCGTATGGGCATGGTCGGCGGTGGCCGTGGTGCTTTCATTGGCGCAGTTCACCGCATGGCAGCTGCACTCGATGGCCAAATCGAGTTAGTCGCAGGTGCGTTCTCTTCCGATCCAGAAAAGTCGCGCCTTTCAGGTCAGGATTTATTCCTGAATCCTCAGAGAGTTTATTCATCTTATCAGGAAATGGCTAAGGCCGAGGCTAAGCTTCCATTAGGTGAGCGTATCGACTTCGTTTCGATTGTGGCTCGTAATGATATGCATTACCCTGTGGCAAAAGCGTTCCTCGAGGCAGGCATCCACGTTGTCTGCGAAAAGCCTTTAGCTTATACTCTCACCGAGGCTAAGAAATTGCGCGATTTGGCGAAGAAAAGCGGTCTGATTTTTGCTCTTACCCACAACTATACTGGCTACCCTATGGTCAAGGAAGCGCGAGCCATGGTGGCAGCAGGTAAGCTCGGTAAGATCAATAAAATCGTAGTCGAGTATCCTCAGGGCTATGCCATCACTGCGTTGAAGTCGGCCAAAGACTCCAAGATTTCGAACTGGCGGATGGATCCTAATGTTTCGGGTATCTCCAACTGCATTGGTGATATTGGTACACATGCTGAAAACCTTGCGCAGTACATTACTGGTCTGGAAATTGAAGAAGTGGCTGCTGAACTCAGCACCTTCATTCCGGGTCGCCCCTTGGACGATGATGGTAATATGCTTGTGCGTTACAAAGGTGGTGCTCGCGGAATTCTTTACGCTTCGCAGATTTCTACCGGTGACGAAAATAATTTGAACATTCGGGTTTATGGAACTCTGGCTTCCCTCGAGTGGCATCAGGAGCACCCGAATGAATTAATCGTAAAGTTTGCTGAGGCTCCACGCCAAGTATGGCGCCGCGGTAACTCCTATAATGGCCCCGAAGCCAAGAAGTATACACGTACTCCTTTTGGTCACCCCGAGGCTTTTATTGAAGCTTTTGCAAACATTTATCGAGCCGTGGTGGAAGCAATCACCGATCGTCTCTTGGGACGCAAGGCTCCTAAAGAAGGCTATGATTTCCCCTCCATTGATGATGGGGTAACGGGCATGGCCTTTGTCGAGGCAGCAGTGAAGTCATCCAAGGCCAACGCACGTTGGACGAAGTTGAAAGCCTAAACGCCTTTCGCTTTTTCCATGAGGGCTCGGTTAAAACCGAGCCCTTTTTGTTTAGTCTGCATGATAAGGTCGGGGGATTTCGTTGAGAATGAGGATGACCGCTTGCCATCGGGCGGTTTGTTCCTCTTTTTCGAGGTCTCATCGCCATGTCTGAGTCTTATATTCAACAGCTATTCGCCGAACGAATCGGTGGAGTAAACTATGGTAAATCCACTGCCATTTATAAGTTTGAAAAAATTAAGCGTGCTAAAGCAGCGGCTAAAAAGGCGAAACCCGATGTTGCTCTGATTGATTTAGGCGTCGGCGAGCCTGATGAGATGGCGTTTCCTCAAGTGGTGAAGGCTTTACAAAACGAAGCCGCTAAGCCTGAGAATCGCGGTTACGCGGATAATGGTGGGCCCGATTTCCGTCAAGCGGCTGCACGTTATATGAAAAATCTTTTTAATGTTACGGTCGATGCAGAGACGGAAGTGTTGCACTCGATCGGGTCAAAGGCAGCCCTTTCCATTTTACCCGCCTGTTTGATTAACCCCGGTGATTATGTGCTGATGACGGTGCCTGGTTATCCTGTATTTGGCACGCACGCTAAATACTATGGTGGGCTCGTGCATCATCTTCGTCTTACTGCAGAAAACCATTTCTTACCTGATTTAAAATCCATTCCAGCTGAGATTCTAGCGAAAGCCAAAGTCCTGGTGCTTAACTATCCCAATAACCCAACGGGTGCTTGTGCGACTCTGGCTTTCTTTGAGGAAGTCGTCGCCTTTGCGAAGAAGCATAACCTTGTTGTGATTCAAGATGCGGCGTATGGCTCGCTGCATTTCGGTAAAGAGCAGATTTCCATTTTACAGGTTCCTGGCGCCAAAGATGTCGCCGTTGAATTGCACTCCCTTTCCAAGAGTCATAATATGACGGGTTGGCGAATTGGTTTTGTTACCGGTAATCCCTTGTTGGTTCGTGCTTATGGTGATGTAAAAGACAATTCTGATTCGGGACAGTTTTTGGGTATTCAAAAAGCTGGAGTTGCTGGTTTGGACGATGTTTCGATTCCTCGTGCAATTGCGGCGAAGTATTCTCGTCGCATGGATAAACTCGTCGGTGTTTTAGCCAAACTTGGTTTCCAGGTACGCAAACCAGGTGCTGGATTCTTCCTTTACATGCCTGCGCCAAAGTCAGCCACGGGTCCAACGGGAACGGTCACTTTCGATTCGGGCGAGGCGTTTTCCCAGTGGATGATTACCGAGCACCTCATTTCCACGGTGCCTTGGGATGATTGCGGATCCTTTGTGCGTTTCTCTGTTACTTTCGTTTCCGAGAAAGGTGAGGCAGGTGAAGCCGAAGTGATTAGTGAAATTGAACGCCGTTTAACACCCTGGAAGTTTAGTTTTTAGGCGTATCTCAGTTTCTGTCGGATTGACAGGGC
>RFOO01000088.1 GCA_009926645.1 bacterium
AAGAGGATGTTTTTGTCGACCTTGATGATCGGCCAGCCATCGCCAATCGGGTCAAAGCAGACTTATTTATCAGCGTTCACTATAATTCATCTCGTCCTGGCGACACCACGAGTTCCGGGATTGAGACTTACTGCTTAACTCCTACTGGACAGTTTTCGACTAATAAAGCCAAGGCTAAAGCCGATGTGACCGCTGAACCTGGCAACCGCATGGATTACTTCAACGTTCAGTTAGCTTGGAGCGTTCAAAGACAATTGATAAACAATACTGGAGCGGAAGATCGCGGCGTAAGACGAGCCCGTTTTGCTGTATTGCGCCCCTTGAACTGTCCAGGAATCCTCATCGAGGGTGGTTTTATGTCCAGCAAGGAGGAGGGAGCGAAAATTGCCAATCCAGCCTACCGACAAAAATTAGCTGAGGCTATCGCTGCGGGCATTACGGATTATAATCAACGTTTCCGCGTTGGTCCTTAAGCGATTTCATTCTTTTCGCCAGCCCAGCTTAGAGGTAGTTTTGACGAATGCTTCGCTGGGTGAGATGGTTATGGTTTCTGGGATTCCCTTTTTTACTTCTGGGAGAGGTCAATCCTGCGACCACGATTGTCATCGCTAATCAAAATAATCCAGAGGGCGTACAAATTGCTCAAATACTTCTACGAAAAAGAAATATCCCAGAAGAAAATTTAATCATCCTTCCTCTTTCTACTGAAGAGGAAATTAGTTGGTCGCAGTACAGTGAAACCATTCTTAATCCTTTAAGACATCTACTTCTTTCCCGTCAATTAATCGCAGGAGAAATCAAGGCGGAGAGAGATGAGTACGGACGAGAGGGCTTTATTAAAACAGAAAACCCTCGGGTAACGTGGATTATCTGCATGACTGGCGTACCGCTAAAAATCAAAAATCTTGATCACGATAAATACCCAGAAAATGCTCCGTTAAAACGCAGCCAGGCTTGCGTGGACAGTGAACTCGCTCTTCTCGGAATAACAAATCACAACCCTCACGGACCCATTAATAATCCATGGTTTGGCAATGCCTCATTAGTCACGAGTGATGTCATTCGCACGGCTCGCCTTGATGGCCCAAGTTCGTCGGACATTCTTCGTTCACTCAATCAAACCTGGCAGGCAGAGAAAAACGGTCTTCGGGGTAGATCTTATATCGATAAAGGAGGTCCCTATCCCGAGGGTGATGTTTGGTTGGATCGTACCGCCAATCTTTCGCGCTCGATGGGCTTTCCGACCGATATCGAAGAAACACCTAAACTCTTTCACGAAAAATCCCGATCCGATGCACCAGCCTTTTACTTCGGCTGGTACACTCAACTTCCCCAGGGACGATTTGGCCTGCAACGCGTCCTTCTAGCACCAGGATCCATTGCCATTCATACTCACAGCTTTTCTGCTTTTACTTTGCGTAGCTCGTCAGGAAATTGGGCTGCCTGGCTGGTCAAACAAGGCGCCGGCCTCACGGCAGGTAATGTTTACGAACCTTACTTACAATTTAGTTTAAGGCCTGATGCCTTAATGAGAGGAATCGCACAAGGCATGACAGCGGGTGAAGCTGCTTGGTTCGCTACTCCTGCCATTAGTTGGCAAGGGACGATTTTAGGAGACCCGTTTTATCGGCCCTTGGCGCACGACATCCAGCCCCAGCTGAAAGATTTTTTAGTTCAGCCCGATGACTATAGCGTTTATAGCGTCCTCCGCGGTGCCGAAATCGAGCAAAAGATTAATCCGCAAAAAAGTTTAGCGATGCTCGTGGTTGCTCAGGAAAAAAACCCTTCAATCCTTTTGGCCTACGCCATTGCCAAGTCACAACAACAACTCAACTTGCCACTCACTTGGCCGGAGGACAGCGACCTACCCGACCTTGGACGAGCCGATGACGGGCTAATCTTTGAAATTGGCCAATTTTTACTACAAAATGGCCAGAAAAAGGCTGGTTTGAGAGTGTTAAAGGCACTGAATACCCGCGAAGGCTGGAAAGATTCGGCTGAGCTCAAACAACTGATTCTGGATAACGCCGTATAATAACCTTGCCAGATGGTTATACGGCAGGTTCTTTCGAACTCTCTTAGGCCCACCAGCATGTGCTGATGGAATCTCCTTCGAGAACAAATCAAACCCTAAAACCCTGTAAACGTCGCTCGCGACGCACAGGACAAAAAGTCAAAAAAACACAAACATGAGCCTCATGGAAAAACTGCTCGCCGATTCTAACTTCGGTGCGCTCAAACCACACACAGTCATTAAAGCCACCGTCACGGAAATCCGTGGAGACAAAGATATCGTCGTTGATATCGGTGGTAAGTCCGAAGGATTTATCCCCCAGTCGGAATTCCCCGATATGGCGGAAATTCAAGTCGGCATGCCCCTCGAGGTCTACCTCGAGCGACTCGAAAACAAAGACGGAACCCCCACGGTTTCTTTCGATCGGGCCCAACAAATTCGCAAATGGGAAAGCATCGAGGCCAACTGCCAAGAAGGCTCCATTGTTCAAGGCCGCGTTAAATCCGTTGTTAAAGGCGGACTCATCGTCTCGGTCGGCGTTGATGCCTTCATGCCATCCTCGCAAATCGATGTTAATCCTCCCAAGAACCTCGATGTTTTCGTGGGACAAACTTACGACTTCAAAATCATCAAGATTAACAAAGAGAAGAAAAATCTCGTGGTTTCTCGCCGTGAACTCATCGAAGAACAGCGCGGAGAAAGCCGCCGCAAGCTCCTCGAAGAGGTCAAGCCTGGCATCATTCGTCGTGGCGTGGTTAAGAATATCACCGACTACGGCGCCTTCGTTGATCTCGACGGCTTGGATGGTCTACTACACGTAACTGACATGAGCTGGGGTCGCATCGGCCATCCTAGCGAAGTGGTCAAAGTCGGCGAAGAAATCACCGTCATGGTCGTCGAAGTGGATCGAGACCGCGAACGTGTTTCTCTGGGTCTTAAACAAACTCAGCCCAATCCTTGGGAAGGCATTGAAAAGCGCTATCCTGTTGGCGCTAAGGTGCATGGTAAAGTGGTTAACCTCGTTCAATACGGTGCCTTCATTGAGTTGGAAGGTGGCGTCGAAGGTTTAGTTCACGTTTCAGAACTCTCCTGGACTAAGCGCGTACAGAAACCTTCCGACATCTTAAAGGTCGGACAAGAAGTCGATGCAGTCATTTTAAGCATCAACAAGGAAGAACAAAAAATCTCCTTGGGCGTCCGCCAACTCGAGGCCAACCCTTGGGAAAAAGTCCGTCACAATTACCCCGTTGGTGCCCGTGTTCGCGGCAAAGTTCGCAACCTGACCAACTACGGCGCCTTCGTCGAACTCGAAGATGGTATCGATGGTATGGTTCACGTTTCCGACATGAGCTGGACACGTCGCATCAATAACCCTGCAGAAGTGATGAAGAAGGGCGATGAAGTCGAAGCCATCGTGCTCGACGTTGATGTGGATCAACAGCGCATCTCTCTTGGCGTGAAACAAACCCAAGAAGATCCTTGGAGCGACATCGACCGCAAGTATCGCATTGGCGACCTCGTCACAGGCAAAGTTTCCAAAGTGGCTAACTTCGGTGCCTTCATTGAATTAACCGATGAGATTGACGGCCTTGTTCACGTTTCACAACTCGCCGAACAACGCGTTGAGAACGTCAAGGACGTCGTTAAAGTCGGACAAGAAGTCAGTGCCCGGGTTATCAAAATTGACAAAGAGGACCGTCGTATCGGCCTCTCCATCAAGGCTGCTAATTACGACGCTGAACGTCTACAGGCTGAAATCTCGTCCTACGAGCGCATCAAAGGACCCTCGACTGGCAACGCCCCTGCCTCTTCGAGCAGTTCCTCCTCTTCCTCGAGTAGCGGCGACTTCAATAGTCTCGGCGATTTGCTCGACAAAGCTGGCAACTAAGCCCTGTTTTCTGGCGAATCAGAAGACCCCAGGAAACTGGGGTCTTTTTTTGTGCCCAAAAAGGGATTCTTTATTATTACTTAAAGTATGTCACTCGAGTTCCTCGAAAGACTGAGCTGGCCCACCCATTTTTCTTGGGTGAGCCTAGTCGATGTTTTCTGCGCAATCTATATTGTCATTCTCGCTGCTCGGGCACGCATTTCCCTTTTTTACATTCTCTTATGGGGACCCGCCGCCATTTTCATTCCCAAAGCAACCGCTCTCTTTTTGTTTCTTTTTGGAGGAAGAAAGCATTCGCAACTCGCCGAAGCAAAAAAGCGCATCAATCGTGTTGCCCATGAACTCAGCGGTCCTGTCAATCATGCTGGACATCGTTTTAGCGTGTTGGCCGACCGAGAAGGACGTGAGGCGATTGTGGCTTTAGGCAGAGAAATTAAAAATGCCAAAACGCGCATTCACCTTTCGACATATATTCTCAGTGCCGATGCCGTTGGCCGTGAGATTGTAAAACTTTTAGTGGAGAAAGCACAAGCAGGCGTGGAAGTTCGATTGCTTCTAGATGCAGTAGGAAGCTGGGGAACCCCAACACGCCTTTGTCGTCCGTTGATTAGAGCAGGCGGGAAAGTGGCTCGATTTAATCCGGTGTTTCCGATGCAAGGCAAAGGTTCGGCGAATTGGCGAAATCATCGAAAGATTGCGATTTTTGATAGTCGTGTGGCCATCATCGGAGGGCAAAATATTGGACTGAATTACATGGGTCTTAGACCCTCTCGGCAGCGCTTTCGCGATTGCTCTTTTTTAATCGAAGGCCCTGCGGTGTCAGCGATGGAGTGCATCTTTATTGCAGACTGGTGTCAGTCCACGAACGAAAGTCCTGAATCTTTTGCTGAGGTTTTAAAAATACGAAACCCCTCTGTAGGTCCAGTAAACATCGAAGTTATTTCCTCGGGACCAGACTGTGAAAACGACCCCCTTTGGGAGAGATACATTCAATTGATTACCGAAGCAAAGTCTTCGGTCACCATCGTAACCCCTTATTTTATTCCAGACCCTACCCTCTTTAAACGACTCATTCACTCCGCTAGGATGGGTAAGAAAATCCGCATTATTATTCCACGGAGATCTGACCACCTCCTCCTCGATTTCGCCCGACGATGGTACTTGAGGCGCTTAAAAGAAGTCGGAGCAGAAATTTATTTTTTCAAAAAAGATGTGCTGCATGCTAAACTATTCATCAGTGATGATGAAAAAGTTGTCGTTGGGTCGGCCAATCTCGACATGCGATCTTTTTTCTTCAATTACGAGATTGGCGCACAAATTTCTGACAAAGAGGCCCTGCGTCCAATTCACGAATATATCGCGTCGCTCATCGCTGAATCTTCCCTTTATTCCGAAGATCTTTATCAACGGAGTCGCACATGGACTGGAAGATTCCTTGAAGCTATTTCCAAAGTGCTAGCACCGTTACTCTAATCACCCCAAGAAGGCACGAAGGCGGACGGATAATCCCGTATCAGGCAAAAGAAAACCATCATGCCCCGCGTCCGTAACGACCTCATGGTATGCCGCATTCACACCCGCCGCCGTGGCGGCGG
>RFOO01000089.1 GCA_009926645.1 bacterium
CCCCAAGCTGGTGAAATCGAAGTTTTCGGCCAACGGCTCGATGGCTTATCACAAGAAGCCTTGACCGCTTTTCGGCAAAAAAATCTCGGGTTTGTTTTTCAGTCATTTAACTTAATTCCAACCTTAACGGTTATCGAAAACGTGATGGTGCCACTGCTGATTCAGGGAACGAAGCATGCTTTAGCTCGCAGTAAGGCGGCCACAATTCTCGAGCAGGTTGGATTAAAAGGCCGAGAAGAAAGTTCTCCGAATGCTCTCTCTGGAGGTCAACAACAACGCGTAGCGATTGCACGAGCTCTCGTGCATGAACCTCCTTTGTTAATTTGCGATGAGCCAACTTCAGCCCTCGATAAAGATACGGGAGCTCAAATCATGCAAATGATTCGGGATTTGTCCCGCTCTCCTCAGCGCTGTGTTGTTGTTGTGACGCACGATTTTCGTATCTTCCGTTTTGCCGACCGCATTGCGGAAATGGAGGACGGTCGCATCAGCCGTGTAATTGATGACCCGAGTACTTTAGAAATTCAACCCCACCTTTAAACGATCAAAGCCCATGTTCAAAAAACGGATCATCCTTATACTCTTAGCTTTCGCAGGAGCTATCGCCGCGTTTCAATTGACACGTGGCACTTCTTCCGAGGCGCCGATCAACCCGCCGCCTTATACTCCAGCTGTTCGAGATAAAGACGGATTAATTTCTGCAGCGGGTTTGGTGGAAGCTTCGGCTGAAAACACTCTACTTGGCTCTCCCACTTCAGGCACGGTGCAACAAGTTCATGTCAAAGTCTGGGATAAAGTTAAAGCAGGTGATGCTTTGATAACTTTGGATGATCGGGAGTGGAAAATGCAGTATCAAGTGCAACTAGCAGCGGTTGAGGCTGCCGAGGCCACTTTAGAACGAGCGGAAGACCAAGCTAAACGCTGGACCTCTTTAAAAGATACCGGTGCCGTAAGTCCGGCAGATTTGCTCTCTTACCAAGTCGCTGCTAAAGAAGCTCGCTCAAAGTGGGCGTTGGCTAAAGCCCAAGCGGAACAAACGAAGGTTACCTTAGATCGGCTGGTATTGCGTGCTCCTATTGATGCGACAGTTTTACAGGTGAACGTTAGGGCAGGAGAGTTTGTTGCAGCGGGTGCGAGAGCCCCGATCGTTTTAGGGGATATCTCCAAATTACAAATTCGTTGCGATGTGGACGAACAGTTAGCGCCCAGAATGCGCGAAGGTCTACCAGCACGCGGTTTTCTGAAAGGTGAAGCCTCTCGGGTTAATGCAGAAAACCGAGCCATCCCCTTAAAATTTGTGCGGATTGAACCCTTTGTTATTCCCAAAGTCTCGCTCACTGGTGGTAGCACTGAACGCGTCGATACACGGGTCCTGCAAGTTATCTACGCTTTTGAACGTCCTACGGACCGCCCTATTTTTGTCGGGCAACAAATGGATGTCTACATCGACGCTTCTCATGCAGATGCCCAAGCTAAATAAACAAGTTTTAGTTTTTGCTGTTTTGCTCTCGGGTTGTGCGCATGAGGCCACACCCCGTCCAGAAAGCGTTGTTCCTCCTGCTCAGTTTTCTGTCGTAGGCGAGCCAGCTAAACAGCAGTGGTGGAAAAGTTTTAACGAGCCAGCGTTAGATGAATTAATTTTGCGCGCTTACAAAGCCAATCCCGATTTAACCGTCGCTCAAGCTCGTTGGCGCTCAGCTCGAGCAGCCGTTGCTGCAGCGAATGCTGATTTACTGCCACGATTGGATGCTCAAGTTTCCTTTGAATCATCGAGAAATTCCGCCGAATCTGGAAGGAATTTTCCCGGCATGCCAAGACGGTTTGATATTCTTACAGTTGGAGGCCAGGCTTCGTGGGAATTAGATATTTGGGGTCAAAATAAAGACCAAGCACAAGCAGCGATGGCGGAGGCTATGGCAGCAAGTTATTCGGCGGATGATGCTAAAATAGCCTTAAGTGCCGAAGTCGCACGGCACTGGTTTTCGATACAAGCCGCTCGAGTTGAGGCAGAGTGTTTAGCTGAAGAGTTCAAGGCTCGTTATCGTGAAATGGAATTGATCGAGAAATCCGTTAATGCAGGAATTCTAGCCTCTGATCCTTTATCAGCGGCTCGTTTGGCTGCAGCTCAAGCTAAGCTCGAAGAAACACAGGCCATTCAGCGATTGGCAGCACTGGAAAACGCTCTACGTGTTTTACTGGGTGCATCGCCTAGTGAATCCTTGCCCCCATCTCCAGCCACGACGGAAAAGAAAACACGACCCGAGTTCGGAGCGGGAGTTCCCTCGACTTTATTGCTTCGTCGACCCGATTTAATGGCGGCTGCTGCGAAGTTGGATGCAGCGATGTCTCGCGAAGGGGCTGCTCGTGCCGACTTTTATCCGCGGGTCACCCTCACTGGGCAAGCAGGCTGGCAGGCCGACCCCGCCTCGCGTGTGGGACGTGGCTCATCGGGATTTTGGTCGCTTATGCCAAGCATCGAATTACCTCTTTTTGACGCTGATCGACGGAACGCGAATCTCGAGTTGGCTCGTACTGAAATAGAAATCGCGGGAGCTAATTGGCGTAAAGCCGTTTTAAATGCATTTCGCGAAGTGGAAGATAGTTTGGTCGATTTACGCGAACTCGCCCTTCAAGTCGACTTAGCTGAACGTGTTTTAGTAGCTACTAAAGATCGTTACCAGAATGCTCAAACGCGTTTCGCTGCCGGCGTTGCCAATGAGCAAGAAGTCGTAATCGCGCAACGCGATGTTGCGATGGCACGTCGTACTTATGTGCGCTTGGAACTCGAGCGCTGTCAGGCCTCAGTGCGATTAATTGCTGCAACTGGAGGAGGCTGGACACAAACGGGAACGGCACCATAGTCTTCTTATGTCACAACCACACATTCCACAAAAATCTCCTATACCTGTTCTCGTTGAAGCTGGGAAAACTTATTACTGGTGTTCGTGTGGGCAGAGTAAGTCACAGCCTTTCTGTGACGGAGCTCATCAGGGATCTTCATTCGCCCCTGTCCCTTATCGGGCTGAGGCAAATGGCACAGTTTACTTTTGTGCCTGTAAGCATTCGAAGAAGGGCGCTTTATGCGATGGTAGCCATAAGTCCCTTTAGTTCTCTGAAGCTTATTTCTGGCCAGTAAGCTCGAATTGGCCTGATTTCATTTTTCGAGGTTTGCTACAAGTTGAAATCAGTTTAGGGTTTTAACGGTGTTAAGCTTTATCCAAATCGTGCGCGTTCTCTTTGGGGGTGCTATTTTCGCTGTCGGTTTGGTTGGCTTTATTTTGCCTCTTATTCCAGGAATTCCACTGCTTATTCTTGGTGCGAGTATTGGCTTAACGTGGCACCCCAAAGGGCTGAGAATTTGGCGACGATTAAAATCCAAAACCCTGCGAGTCTTTTTTAAGAAGAAGCCAGCCGCTTTGAAGGCTTAATTTTCTTGGTTTGATCAACTCGAGAGATAAACGTTCCCATGGGGATAAGCTTTCGACGTTGATCGCAGTAGCTGACAAAAAGTGCGTCATCGATGATGTAGTAAATAGCATCTTGCTTAAAGAGTAGCCCGATATCGCATGCGTCATCGAAAGCAAGCGGCGCCGCCCAACCTTCTTCTGCATGTGAGGGATCTTTAACTGAGTAACCGGTTATCCGGAAGATTTTGATGCCGAGTTTCTGGAGAAATTTTTTTAGTTTGGCGTCGGCCTGTTTGTTGCGAGTGGGCGACCACACTTCCCCCGTCGTAGCGAAGGCGGTGATGGTGGCAAAGCATTGGGGCCAACGCCGAGGCAGACGCGGAAGTTTAAATCGCACCTGAGCGTATTCGGCATGCATGCCTTTTTTGATGGCTTGCTTTAATTCACGGGTGATGTGCATTTTTCTGAAATGAGAATGAATCAAATGAGGTAAAGAAAACCCCCTGGTAAACAGGGGGTTTGCTGGCAGAGCTTAGGCTTTCAGTTGTGGACGTTTTGGGTCAGGCCAATCAATGTGGAAGAATTCGCCCCGTGCTTTATCGGTACGCTCATAGGTATGAGCGCCGAAAAAGTCTCGCTGACCCTGTAAAAGGTTTTGAGGCAAACACTCGGTGCGATAGGAGTCGAAATAAGAAAGCGCTGAACCCAAAGTCGGAACGGGGATGCCATGTTTCACCGCAAGGGCAATAACTTTGCGCCAGTTTTTCTGAGCCTGACGAACGGTTTTCTTGAAGTAAGGGTCGAGTAATAGATTGGCGAGTTTGGGTTTCTTAACGAATGCTTCGGTGATTTTTTGTAAGAACCGAGCGCGGATAATGCATCCGCCGCGCCAAATTTGCGCGATTTCTCCGAAACTAAGTTTCCATTGATACTCTTTTTGTGCTTCACGCATGAGTTGGAATCCTTGTGCGTATGAACAAATTTTTGAGCAATAAAGGGCGTCACGAATTTGTTCGATGACTTTCGCTTTATCAGGGTTGGTCATGTTGCGCTTGGGGCCACGAAGAACTTTTGCTGCAGCGACGCGCTCTTCTTTGATCGCCGAAAGGCAGCGAGCAAAAACGGCTTCAGCAATCGTGGGTGCGGCTACACCCATATCCAGGGCATTAGCACTCGTCCACTTACCTGTTCCTTTTTGACCTGCGGTATCGAGAATGACATCAACGAGAGGCTTACCCGTTTCAGGGTCTTTTTGTTTGAGCACTTTCGCGGTAATTTCGATGAGGAATGAATTGAGATCACCCTGATTCCATTCTTCAAAAGTTGCCCCGATTTCATCGGGAGTCATCCCGAGCAACCCGCGCATTAAGTCGTAAGCTTCGCAAATCATTTGCATATCGCCGTATTCGATACCGTTGTGCACCATTTTTACATAGTGACCTGCGCCATCAGGGCCGATGTGCGCAACGCAGGGAACGCCACCTTGAATCGGCTTACCTGGTTTTGCTCCCGTCAATTCTGCACCGGTTTGAGCATCGACTTTCGCGGCCACCGCTTCCCAAATCGGTTGTAATTCAGCCCAAGCTGAGGCATCACCTCCAGGCATTAACGAGGGTCCGAAACGAGCGCCTTCTTCGCCTCCCGAAACACCCGAGCCGATGAATCGTAGACCTTTTGCTTTCAATTCCCGTTCACGACGAATGGTGTCTGTCCATAAAGCATTCCCACCATCGATAATGATATCTCCTTTTTCAAAAACGGACGCGAGTTCATTGATGACCGCATCGGTTGGTGCACCAGCTTTGACGAGGATGATAGCTTTGCGTGGTTTCTTTAAGGATGCCGCAAAGGCAGCCATGGTGGCGCAACCCGTAAGCTTTCCAGGCGTGTGCGGATTTTCTTTAATGAACTCATCGGTTTTAGCGGTTGTTCGGTTGTAGACCGAAATCGCAAACCCGTGATCTGCGATATTGAGAGCGAGATTTTGACCCATGACGGCCAAACCAATGAGACCAATGTCGGATTGCATAAGAGAAAACAATGGCAAGCCCCTTGGGCGAGCGTGGCAAACCAGAAAAGTCC
>RFOO01000090.1 GCA_009926645.1 bacterium
TAACACATTTATGTGTAAACTAGGGTTTCCTTGCCCTTGATAATCGTGACATGATTGGCCTGCTGTGGAAGCGTAGAAGCCTCGGTTTTCCCAATGATTTTAGCTTCTAGGCCTAATGTATTTGCCAACTCTACGACCTCGCTGGCCTTGTCGGGGTTGGTGTAGATTTCTAAGCGGTGCCCCATATTATAAACCTGATGCATTTCTTTTTCTGGGGTCCGGCTGACGCGGGCAATCTCAGCAAAGACGGGGGGTACTGTGAATAAGTTATCCTTAATAAAATGCACTCCAGTACCAAAGCGACGACACTTTACCAAGCCTCCTCCAGAACAATGGATAATCCCTTTGATGGTGTCGGGATTAAATTCTTTGAGCAGACGAATCACGAACGGTGCGTAGGTGCGCGTGGGGGAAAGCAAGGCTTGTCCGATCGTCATGCTCGACTTTGGCAGGGGTGAATCAAGACGATGTGGTCCGCAGTAAGCTAAATCTTCAGGCATCGCATGATCGTAGGTTTCAGGATATTTTTCTGCGTAGTATTTAGAGAGTAGCTCATGGCGTGCACTGGTTAGTCCATTTGAACCAATACCGCTATTCTTTTGAGATTCATAACGACTTTGTCCGCTCGAGGAAATTCCAACGATAGCCAGACCTGGGATAATGCGTGAAGCATCGATGACGGAATGGCGTGGGAGAATCGCAGTCGCGGTTGAATCCACCGTCAAGGTTGGGGTAAGGTCTCCGACATCTGCCGTTTCGCCTCCACCTGATTGAATGCCAAAGCCCTGATCACGTAACATGGCCAAGACCTCTTCCGTGCCTTCGATTAATTGCGCCAAAATCTCTCCAGGAATATTTTTTGCGTTACGATTAATCGTTGAAGATAAAATGACTCCTGAGGTAACACCGACACAAAGAAGGTCATCGATGTTCATGACAATGCTGTCTTGGGCGATGCCTCGGAACACTTTTGCGTCACCTGTTTCTTTCCACCATAAATAAGCGAGAAGAGCTTTGGTGCCAGAGCCATCGGAGTGGGTGACAACACCTTGGGCAGGATTGCCAGTCAAATAGTCAGGGGTAATTTTGCAGAAAGCGCCGGGGAAAATCCCGCGATCCAATTTATCGACCGCAGCGTGCACTTCGTCTTTCGAGGCTGAAACGCCTCGCGCAGCATACCGCTGAGAATCGGGGGATGGCTTGCTTTTGTGCGACATAACTCTTGTTTACTTATCCACTTCGTCTCTGGGGGGTCAACGCACATCTCTCGTGAATTCAATAACCAATCAGCCACCACGTTCTTTTCTTCGCCCAATCACTTGGGTCATCGCCTTTGGGGGTTTACTTCTTCTTTTTCTTCAACCTTGGGCACCCAGGAATCCGGCCCTAGATGAATTGAAAGAACAATGGACAATCGCCCATCGCACGAGAAACCTGACGGCGATGGAGGCACTCTTTCATGGGGATAACATGGATGATGCGACGCGCTCCCGTTGGCGCACGGTAATCCTTCAGGAGTTTGATTTACGTTTACGCTCGGTGAAAATGAAATCTCTTCCTGACGAGGTGACATCAGCACCTCAGGCAGAGGCAGGCTTTACCCCTGTTGCGCAAATGACGGTTTATTACGATGACCCCAATCGCTTTACGGTAACCTACCTCATCGGTAAAAACCCCTCAGGAGTTCATCGAATTCTTTTATTTAACCCATAATCTTTGACGGATTCTTGACACTCGCCAGCCACTGTTCAGTTTCACTTTCTCTCATGGCTGATAAAAACGATAAACGTCCCGAGAATGTCCCGGGCAAATTTTACGTCGACTCACAGTGCATCGATTGTGATCTCTGTCGCGAAACCGCACCCGCTTTCTTCGCTCGCTTTGATGATGGGGGTTATTCTTATGTCTTCAAGCAACCCGAGAGCCAAGAAGACATCGATAAATGTATGGAAGCCCTAGAGGGTTGTCCCGTTGATGCGATTGGTAAAGATGGTGATAGCTAAATTTTTCTTATCCCACAAAGAGCCCCGCCTAGCGGGGTTTTTTATTTTTAGTTACACTCGACCCTTAGATGAAAGAGTTTAGCCTGAAACAATGAGCGTTAAGATATCTTGTGACTATTTGGGCGATTTACGTGTGCGTGCGATTCACGGGCCTTCGGGTACGGAGTTAATCACCGATGCACCCGTTGATAATCAAGGCCAAGGCCGATCATTCTCTCCGACGGATTTAGCGGCGACAGCGATGGCCACCTGCGTCATCACCATCATAGGCATTCATGCACGCCAAATGAATGTGGATTTAAAAGGGATGAAGGTGGAAGTGGAAAAACACATGAGCACCACTCCCCCTCGACGCATCGCTCGAATGGATTTAGTCATTACCATGCCATGGGGAATTAAAGAAGAATATCGCTCGCGCTTGATGCGTGCCGCTGAGGCCTGCCCGGTTAAGCAGTCTTTTCGCGAGGACACGGTCATTGAGTGCCGCTGGATTTGGGCATAAAAAATGCGGCTAGAGCCGCATTGAATAGAATTCTGATTTTAATCAGTGACTGCAGCCACAGCCACCTTGGCCACAGTTGCCTTCTTTTTTCGGGCTAGATTCTTCCGTACTACAGCAACTTTCAGAAGATGATTCTTGGTCGGAGCATCCGCAGCCTCCGCCCCCGCCCCCGCCACAGCAACCACCAGCTTGGTGGGGATGGCCGTGAGCGATTTCTGTGAGTTCAGCTGGGCGAACAGCGACAACTTTTATATCAAAGTAGAGAGTTTTGCCAGCGAGCTCGTGATTGCCGTCGAGTACGACCTCTTTGTCGTCGACATGGCGAATCACTAAAACGCGCATACCGATATTGGTTTCAGCGTGAAAACGCATGCCGACTTCAACTTTGTTGCCACCAAAGCGATCGAGGGGGACGCGCTGGATGAGTTTTTCGTTATACTCACCATAGCCGAGTGCGGGAGGCACGACGACGGACTTGGCATCGCCTGCAACAAGCCCTTCGATGCCTTGCTCCAACCCAGGGATGATGTTTTTGGCCCCATGCAGATATTCCATCGGACCAATCCCTTGAGAGGTGTCTAGGACATTCCCTTTTTCATCTTTTAAGATGTAATCAATGCTGACTACTGTTTCATGAGCGACGCGCATGTTTTTAAGTTAGTATGAAAAGTTGCCGAGGCAAGGAGAACTCAGCTTTAGATTAATGAGAAATTATTTATAAACGATGGGTTATTCTGTTGACCCTTCCAGTCGTCGCAGGTCGTTGCCGACTTGAGGAATCGACTCAAATTCGTCACGGCTATTGGTCCCGCCTAATTCACGCAAACGCTCACCCTGCGGACGAACGCGTCCTTCGTAACTGCCGATAGCGAGGTTAAAACTTTCTACGGCTGAGTTTAGTCCTTTGCGCACTTTGCCGAAATGTTCGACGAATTTGGTAACGCGATCATAAAGCTCCGTTGCTTCGCGGGCGATGCGGTCAGCATTCTCAGCTTGCTGATGTTGCTGCCACGTTAAGTTAATCGCACTGAGGAAGCCGATGAGGGTGGCGGGAGTGGCAAGCAGGATACCAATTTTTCCCGCTTCTAAAATCAATTCATTATCGCCTTCGAGGGCTGTGCTTAAAAGAGATTCGGCTGGGAGAAAGAGGACGACGCGATCAAAAGGCTTTAGCCCTGTTTTTTCGATAGCCTGTGGATAGTTTTTAGCGGCGAGATCGCGAATCGTTTTGGATAATTTGGCGGCGTGGGCTTTGACAAGGTCGCGTCGGTTGGGGGCGTTTTGTTCAGCAATTGCGACATCGAAGTCGGGCACTTTGGCGTCGATAATAATTCCACGATTGCCAGGCAGTTTAACAATTAAATCGGGACGCGATTCATCTTGCGAAACTTGTTCATTAAAATCGCAATGTGGACTAAGGCCTGCGGCTTCAACGACTCGGCGTAGGGTTTGTTCTCCCCATTTGCCTCGATGTTGAGATGACTTTAGCACTGCGGTAAAGTCATTGGTGCTAGAGGCTAAGACAGAAGTCGTTTCGGAAATTTTTTCCATCTGGGCCCGCACCTGAGTGAGTGCAGCGTCCTGCCCTTGCAGGCTCTGCTGCATCGTGTTTCGATAGCTTTCTAGTGCGGTACTAATTTTTTCAATTAAGGGAGCGACATTGGTTGCCACTTCTTTCGTTACGTCGGGAGCCATGCCACGGAGCACATCGGTGCTCATTTTTGCAAAGGCCGTTTTTAATTCAGTTAAATCTCTGTTATAGCGTGTGGCCGCAGCATCGAGTGTCGTTTTGCTATCCTCGCGTAGTCGGGCAAGTTCCTCCGCATGTTTGACTTGTTCTTGAGCTAATTGAGCCAAAGCTGCCTCTTTTGCGGCTTCGGCACCAGCAGCGCTTTGTAAGGCGCTGGTTTTCAGTTGGGCTTCTTGTTGAGCCTGTTTTTGTGTTTGGGCTAGTTGGACGCGGAGGTCGTTGATGAGTAGATTCTGTGCATCGCTTCCGGTGGACGCAGAATTTTTGCTGGAAAGGATGATAAGGTAAACAATCGCCGCCGTGAGGACAAAAAGTCCAATGGTAATGATATACTCCATGAGTTTATTTTAAAATTATTTAAAGGATACACTCTCAGAGTGCAACCCTCAGCGAGGGTCGGACTCAATCGCGATTGAATTCCCTATTAACCAAGCTGCTTCATAAGCGGCAACATAGTCAGGGGATGACCAACTTGGCGCAATCGCCTCACTGCCTAGTCCATCTAAAAATCCGTAGCGTATGCCATGGGCGAGGCGCCGACGTTTAGGGTTCATCCGTTTGGCAATCCATTCGTCGACTTCGGTCGAGGTGGCATCAACTTCATTGGATCGAATTGAGCGGCCTACCTGCCAAGCTACGAGGCTGGCGTGTGCCAAGTCAGAGGTCGCTCTACCTGAGGGTAATTGGGGGCTTTCCCCGTTTCGTCCTGCATTAATTTTCTCTTTGATGTTTAACATCAAAGCCACTCGCCAGCGCTCCTCTACGGAGAGAAGCCCAAAGTCGAAATCGGGATCATCGGCCGCTGAATCTTTGAGTTCTCTGCGGGCGTAGTCGCGCCATCTTTCCAACCAGGCCCCCCATTCGATGGATCCGCGGACGGGTGGCTTGCCGAGCCATTCAGGAATATCTTCACGCATCGTTGAATCTCTGTGAATTGAGAGCCATTTTGGGTTTTGTGCAAGATAAAAGGTGAAAATTTGTTCACTATTTACTGAGATTACTCCCTCCCGTGGAATCCTGTAAACTATCTGGATAAATGGGTCGTCATTCCCTATGTTTTATTTCCCCTGGTCACCGTGCCAAATTGCCCACGCGAGCACTAAATTAATTACCTGGCGGAGGGGAAGGGATTCGAACCCCCGGTACCTTGCGGTACATCTGATTTCGAATCAGACGCAATCGACCACTCTGCCA
>RFOO01000010.1 GCA_009926645.1 bacterium
GCCCGCATTCCTCGACAAGGTCCACTCATCGTCATGTCCAATCACCCGCATGGACTAGCGGATGGTATTGTGGCGATGGACTTTTTATTGCGTGCACGCCCCGATGCCTTGGTGGTCGGTAATCGATGGTTAGCTCGCATCCCAGGCATCCGCCCTTGGTTGATTGAAGTGAATCCTTTCGACCCTGAACAAAGTGATTTAGAGAATATCGCTGGAACTCGCCGCATCTTGAGTCACCTGAAAGCAGGTGGTTGTATTTTAACTTTTCCGGCCGGCGAAGTTTCCAGTTTTTGTTTCAAAAACCTCCAAGTGCAGGATGCAACGTGGTCGCCACAAATTGCACGCATTGCTCGCAAGGTAAATGCCTCGATTCTCACCATGCATTTGGCGGGCCAGAATTCACCTCTATTTCACTCACTGGGTATCCTTCATCCAAAAATTCGCACCATCATGCTGTTGCGCGAGTTTCTTTCGCATCGCGGAAAAGTTATTCGTATCCGCACCGCCAAAGCGGTTTCCGCAACCCAGTTGGAAGACCACCCCGATGACGACGAAGCCACGAGTTTTCTTCGATTACGTTGCGACCTCTTGGCGAATAAAAATGAAAAAGTTGCACACGCTGTGAAAACCAAAAAGGAGCAGGCAAATTGGGCTCCAATTATCGCTCCCGTAAAACCCTCACTCATCCGCGCTGAATTAGAAAGTCTCCCCGAAGAAGATTTATTACTCACGAGCGGTGATTTTAAGGTTTATCGATTTCTGGGTGGAGAATTACCGCACACCATGCGGGAAATTGGCCGTCTGCGTGAGTTAACGTTTCGCGCCGTTTCCGAAGGCACTGGACTCGATTGCGATCGCGATGCTTTTGACGAATGGTACGATCAAATCGTTCTCTGGGATGAAAAAAATTCCCTCATTGTTGGAGGTTACCGATTAGGTCCAACCAACCGCATCTTGCCGACCAAAGGAAAACACGGTATGTATTCGGCGACTCTCTTTAATTTTAAAGGCGAATTTTTCCGCAAAATGGATCCCGCCCTCGAAATGGGCCGTTCATTCATTCGCGAGGAATACCAACGACGTCCGACCAGCTTGCCGTTGCTCTGGCGTGGAATCGGACGTTATGTCGTTCGTTTTCCCAATTACCATCTGCTTTTCGGGCCGGTCAGTATCAATCCCGAATACGGACAAGCCTCCAAAGAACTGATTCTTTCTTACCTTAAACACAATCGCACGGCCGAAGATTTAGCCCCGCTCGTGCGAGCGAAAAATCCACCTCGCTCGATGAGTCTACGCGATGCTGATTTAGAAGTTCTGCAACGCTGTGCTTTTGATTTAGAGCATGTTTCGGGTTTGGTCAGCGACTTGGAGCCTGATGCTAAAACGGTGCCAGTCTTGTTGAAACATTACCTAAAGTTGAACGGACGCCTCATCGCCTTTAATGTCGATGAAAGTTTCGGTGGCTGTCTCGACGGTCTTATTGTGGTGGATCTGACTAAAACGGATCCGAAACTGCTCGCGGCTTATATGGGCGAGGAAGGTGCTAAACAGTTTTTACAGTATCACGACTTTGAACCGCTAGAAGATGAGAAACAAAAAAGGCAGGTCTTGCGACCTGCCTAAGATGTCACTCTGCGCAGCGTTTAGGCCTTGGCCAAGGCTTGTTCAATATCGGCAATAATGTCTTCAACGTCTTCGATTCCCACCGAGAGACGTACATAGTCATCCGTCACGCCAGCACTCTGACGCTCTTCAGCGGTGAGTTGCGAGTGAGTCGTCGAAGCAGGGTGAATCGCCAGCGAACGAGCGTCACCAATGTTGGCGACATGGCTGTGCAACTTGAGGGCATTGATAAATTTAGTGCCACCTTCTAAACCGCTTTTCACACCAAAACCAACGAGTGCACCGTAACCATTGGTCAGGTATTTCTTCGCCAGCTCATGATACTTCGAGGATTTTAGTCCTGGGTAATTCACCCACTTTACTTTGGGATGCGACTCGAGGAATTGGGCTACCTTTAAGGCATTGGCACAGTGACGTTCCATACGGAGATGCAGGGTTTCTAAACCTTGCAAAAGTAAGAAGGCATTAAAGGGCGAGAGGCAGCTGCCAACATCGCGCAAGAACTGCAGACGCATCTTCATGATGAAGGCAATATTCACTCCACCCGCTGGAGCAAAGGCCTTGAAGGCCTCCCAATGCGGTAAACCATGATAAGACATATCAGGCTCGGTGAAGCCAGGGAAACGGCCACGACCCCAGTCGAAGTTTCCTCCATCAATCACAATTCCCCCAATACTCGTACCATGTCCGCCAATATGCTTAGTCGCCGAGTGCACCACGATGTTGGCACCGTGCTCGAGGGGACGATTCAGGTAGGGCGATAGGGCAGTGTTATCAATAATCAAAGGCACTCCGGCCTCTTTGGCAATTTTACCGACCTCGGCAAAAGGGAAAATATTCAGGCGTGGATTGCCCAGACCTTCACCATAAAACGCCTTAGTGTTTGGTTTCAGTGCTTTGCGGAAATTCTCGGGATCATCTCCATCCACAAACGATACTTGGATACCGAGTTTTGGCAGGGTATAGTGAAAAAGATTATACGTACCACCATACAGCTGAGCGACGGAAACAATGTGATCACCCGCACCCGCAATATTTAAAATGGCAGCGGTAATCGCCGCCTGACCCGAGGAATGCGCCAACGCACCTGTGCCACCTTCGAGGGCTGCGAGACGTTGCTCGAGCACATCGGTGGTCGGATTCATAATCCGCGTATAAATATTTCCGAGCTCCTTCAGTCCAAACAGATTCGCCGCATGTTCGGTGTCGCGAAACTGATAGCTCGTGGTTTGATAAATAGGAACCGCACAAGCGCCAGTCGTGGGGTCTGCTTTTTGTCCTGCATGAAGAGTTCGGGTGCCGATTTTCATATGTGTAAGAATTCAGTTACTTTAATGGCCGAGAATGGTTGAGTCGGAAAGCCCAATATTTCTTAGGTTTTGTCATTATTTTGACGGCACTGGTCGGTAGAGGGCTCGTTACGACCGAATACTCATACTTGAATCCCTCCTCCAACTGCTCATTGGTGGAGTCCTCTTTTTCTCATGCCCGTCTTCCTGCACGATACAATGTCTCGCGAGTTAAAGCCTCTCCTCCCTAAGGCAGGTAAGGCCACTTTCGGTATGTATTGCTGCGGTCCAACGGTTTACGGACCAGCCCACATCGGGAATTTCCGTACGTTTACCCTACAAGACGTGCTCCGTCGCACCCTCGAAGTCGCAGGCATCAAGGTCAAACATGTCCGCAATATTACGGACGTTGACGATAAAACCATTCGCGGAGCTCAAGCCAGCGGTGAGTCTCTCCAAACTTTTACACAAAAATGGACGGAAAAGTTTCACCGTGATTGCGCTGCACTGGGACTGCTTCCGCCACACGTCGAGCCAAGTGCCGTCGCCCACATCCCTCAGCAAATTGCGATGATTAAAGCTCTGGTCGATCGTGGACACGCTTACGTCGCCAAAGACGGTTCAGTCTATTTTAAAGTTCATTCCTGTCACGACTACGGAAAGTTAAACCATATCGATTTTTCCAAACTCGAAACGCAAAGTACCAATAGTGCTGGCGAAGCCAATGACGCGGATGAATACGAACGCGAATCGGCTTCTGATTTTGCGCTCTGGAAATCGCGTAAGCCAGAAGACGGAGCTAACTATTGGTCAAGCCCCTGGGGCGAGGGTCGCCCCGGCTGGCACATCGAGTGTTCAGCCATGTCCTTGGAACACTTAGGTGCTACCTTTGATTTGCACGGCGGTGGCATTGATCTCTGTTTCCCTCACCACGAAAATGAAATTGCACAAAGCGAATGTGCCACAGGGGTGAAAGGTTTTGCTTCTCACTGGTTTCACAGCGCACACCTGCTCGTCGACGGTGAAAAAATGTCTAAAAGCAAAGGCAATCTCTACACCCTCGATGAATTAGTCGCCAAAGGTTTTTCGCCGATGGAGGTTCGTTATGCTCTGATTGCAGGACATTATCGGAGTTCGCTGAATTTTACTTTTAAAGGACTGGAGGACGCTCGTTCTGCCTTAGCCAAAATCGAAAAGGGCACAGATAAACTTTTAGCTGCAGCAGGTTTTACTCGAGCTGAATTTGTCCCTCCCGTTCAACAAGAAATCCAAACCGCGTGGGGCCGATTTGCCTCTGCCTGGGAAGTGTTGCAGAACGATCTTAATATTCCCGGGTGCTTAGGTCAGGTCTTCACCGTGCTGGGTAGTAAGGAAGAAATCTCCACCGAGCAGGCCCGACACGATATCAGCGGCCTCGCAAAAATTCTTTTCGCACTCGGCATTCAACTCTTCACCATCGCTCCCTCCGTTGGGATTCCTCCCGAAATCACGGAACTGGGGGCACAGCGTTGGGCAGCAAAGCAGGCTAAGGATTTCGCTGCGGCCGACCGCTTGCGTCAGCAATTGACGGCACTCGGCTGGTCGATGCTCGATCGTAAAGATGGCTACGACTTGAAAAAGAACTGAAGTCTTCGGTGCGCTGATTTATCTCCATTATTTTCGGCGAAACGACCGTTGGCTCGCCTCCGTCCTTGCGCTTGGGCCAAAGAGTCCCTAGCCAAAGGGGGTATTTGTTATGAATTCACGTCCGAAAATGACCCCTTTAGAGGAGATTCGCCACTCCGCAGCACACATGCTGGGAGCCGCCGTGCTTCGCCTCTTCCCTCAAGCCCAGTTGGATATTGGACCTCCCACCGATCAGGGGTTCTATTACGATTTTGATTTGGATCACGCTTTTACCGCTGAGGATTTGGTAAAAATCGAAGAAGAGATGCGCCGGATTTCTAAAGAAAATCAAAAGTTCGAGCGCATGGAGTGCAGTCGCGAAGAAGCAATCAAACTCATCCAAGAGCGCGGACAAAACACCTACAAGCTCGGTCGCTTAAAGGATATCCCCGAAGGCGAAGCGATTTCTTTTTATAAGAATGGCGAGTTCTTGGATCTCTGCGCCGGCACCCACGTCCGCTACACCTCGCAAGTCAAAGCCTTTAAACTTCTCAGTATCGCGGGCGCTTATCACCGTGGCGATGAAAAGAATAAACAACTCCAACGCATTTACGGTACGGCATACGCGACGAAAGATGAATTAGAACAAGCACTGGCTCGAGCGGAAGAAGCGAAGAAACGCGATCACCGAAAATTAGGTAAGGAATTAAAACTCTTTCACATCGACGAAAAAGTAGGGCAGGGTCTGATTCTTTGGACTCCGAACGGTGCGATTGTGCGCCAAGAATTACAGAATTTTATTTCCGCTCAACTCTTCCAGACCGGTTATAAACAAGTCTTCACTCCGCACATCGGCAACCTCGACCTCTATCGTACTTCGGGCCATTTCCCGTATTACAAAGACGCACAGTTTCCGCCACTCGTAGAACGTGAAGCGATGGAGTTGTTGGCTAAAGAAGGCTGCGGTTGCGGCGAGCTGACCAATCGTTTGGAAAGCGGAGTTGTCCAAGGCTTCCTCTTGAAGCCAATGAACTGCCCACACCATATTCGTATCTTTGCTTCTCAACCTCACTCCTACCGCGACTTGCCCGTTCGATTAGCAGAGTTTGGTACAGTCTATCGCTGGGAACAATCGGGGGAACTCAATGGTATGACGCGAGTGCGCGGTTTTACCCAGGATGATGGCCACTTGTTCTGCACCGAAGATCAGGTCGGACAAGAAGTCTTGGGATGTTTAGAGTTGGTGAAAGTCGTTCTCAAAACCCTTGGTTTGAATGACTACCGTGTCCGTGTCGGTCTCCGTAATCCTGATTCGAATAAATACACTGGCTCTCATGAAAATTGGGATAAAGCCGAAGCCGCCTGTCGCGCCGCCGCTGCGACACTCGGGGTCAATTTTACCGAAGAGGCCGGAGAGGCTGCTTTCTATGGACCTAAAATTGACTTCGTTGTCCGCGATGTGATTGGGCGCGAATGGCAATTGGGCACGGTCCAAGTCGACTTTAATCTGCCTGAACGATTCGATCTTTCTTACATCGGTGCCGATAATAAACCACACCGCCCAGTGATGATTCACCGCGCGCCGTTTGGTTCGATGGAACGCTTTGTCGGAATTCTAATCGAACACTTCGCTGGCGATTTCCCCACATGGCTAGCTCCCGAACAAGTCCGCCTCATTTCGCTAAATGACGATATGAATGCGCATTGCGAATCTCTGGCAGAAAAATTAACCGCCTTAAATATTCGCTGCTCAGTGGATGGCTCGTCCGATAAATTGGGCGCGAAAATCCGACGCGCCGAACTCTCCAAGGTTCCGCATATGCTCGTGGTCGGAAATAAAGAGAAAGAGGCAGGCTTAGTTAATGTACGCTCCCGGGCCGATAAATCGTTCGAGGGCAATCGCTCTTTCGATGAATTTATCGCGTTAGTCAGCGCCGAGATTCGTGATCGCCGACTCAAGGCTCACGTTCCCACGGCGACCCCGCCTAGTTCATCCAGCTCAGCTCACGGTGCCTAAAACTTGGGCGACTCTCGCAAACAAAAAGAGCGACCGATGGTCGCTCTTTTTGTTTAATAAAGAAGAGGCTTAGTATTTAACGCCACAACCGTAAGCCAAGGCATAGGGAACTTCGGGAGCCTTACCTGCTTTGGCGGCTTCGAAGGCGGCGAGAACATAATTCGTTGCGTTGGCAATATCTTCAGACTTGGTCGAAGGGATGCTATCGATGGCACCTTTGTAGACAAGTTTACCATCGGCTCCGATAACGAAACAGTGTGGCGTCGCAGTGGCACCAAAGCGTTTAGCTAAACTTCCAGCAACATCATCGATGATGGCTGTCGCAGCAACTTGATCGGCTTTGGCTCGACCCGCTAAATCGGCAATTTTACCTCCGGTATTTACGGTTAACCAGATGCCACCTTCGCTGATGACCTTCTTTTGCATCTCTTGCATCTTGCCAGCGCTATAGAATTTTTTTACGTAAGGGCAGTCTGGATTGTACCACTCGACCACAATAATTTTACCTTTGTAATCGGAAAGATTGACAGTTTTTCCTTCAACCGTTTGCGCACTGAAATCATTGACAGGTACACCGACATTAACAGCAGCCCATGAGAGAGCGCTAGTGAAACACAGGAGGAGGGTGGATAGGATACGCATGGTGGAAGATACGACAGTAATTGGATACCTAGGTTCTGTCGAATTTTCACTAATTTTTTGTTAATTTCGACTCATGGGTTGCCAAATCACCGAAAAAGTCGAAATAAGAGAGTATGGCTGATGCAAGAAACATTGCCGTGGTATGCGCCACAGAAGCTTCCCTTTGGGCAGAACTGAACCGCCGTGCCGCAACCATGGCTCAGGCCGAACCAGTTTTGGCGGGAATGCTTAAACGCTATGTGCTTGATCGTAAAAATTTTGCAGAAGGCATTGTTCGTCGACTTTCGGAGCGTATTGCCCCCACGGGTCACGACGTCGAAGCCTTGGCCTCGGCTCTCCAGGAAGCCATCCAGTTAGACCCCGAAGTTTTGGCCCAGATGCGTGCCGATATTCGTGCGACGCTTGAACGCGATCCTGCGACCGAACACGCCCTCGTGCCTTTTCTCTGGTTCAAGGGTTACCACGCTATTTCATTGCATCGTCTTGCACACACATTGTGGAAGGCTGGACGTCGAGATTTGGCGACCCATCTGCAGTCACTGATGTCGGAACACCTGGCCGTTGATATTCACCCCGCAGCTCGCTTTGGGGTCGGCATTTTACTCGACCACGCCACAGGCTTCGTCGCTGGAGAAACGGCCGTGGTTGGTGATAATGTTTCATTCCTTCATGCCGTCACTCTCGGTGGCACCGGAAAAGCCCGCGGTGATCGCCATCCCAAGATTCGTTCCGGTGTGTTGGTCGGTGCGGGTGCCAAAATTCTTGGCAATATCACCGTCGGTGAAGGTGCGAAAATCGGCGCAGGTTCCGTTGTGCTGAAAGACGTTCCCCCTCACACCAGTGTGGCTGGTGTTCCCGCTGTGGTTATCGGACGAACCAGTGTCGACGCACCCGCGTTAGACATGGATCATTCTCTCTAAATTTTTATGAGCCCTCCCGATCGAGCCCAAGAGCGTCCCCGCGATGCTCGCGTCCTCGATTGCTTATACCGTGTCGGTGCTTTTGTGAATGCTACGGAAGATCCGCGAGAGGCATTAGATTTTATTCTTTCAGAAATTGTGCAGACGCTCAACGCATCGAGTGCCTCGATCGCTTTGCTCGAGCCTACGACAGGCAATTTACGCATTGAAGTCAGCAACGGCCTAGGTCCTCAATCCGAACAACACGTGCTTTCTCTGGGCCAAGGTATCACGGGATGGGTAGCCCTGCACGCACGACCACTGTTGGTTGCCGATGTGACCAAAGAACCTCGGTATGTGGAATTGCGCCAAGGGATTAAATCAGAATTAGCGGTACCGATGGAACTCATGGGCAATGTGATTGGTGTCGTTAATTGCGACTCGGATCGGCTTAACGCCTTTTCCGAAGCCGATGTTTCTTTTCTCTCATTGCTAACCAACGAAGCCTCCAAAGCCGTGGGTCGAATCTGGCTTTTACGTCAATTGCGCACCAAAGCCGCGCAGTTGGAATCGCTGGTTGCCGCAGCTCAAGAATTGGCTCGCGAACGCGATGAGCCAGGTATCGCAGCCGAATTAGTAAAACATACCCGCGCACTCTTAGGTGCCCGAGCAGTCGCCTATTATAAATGTAGCGGAAAACAACTGAACCTAAAAGTGGTCGATGGCGATTGCGCCGGTAGCACTTTTACTCCTTCGCTGAATTTAGACGAAACTTCTTTGGGAACGGCAATTTCGCGTCAGCGAGCCATTGTCTTCATTTGAATCTTTTCAAAAAACTCATTCCGCCTGTTTCAACCTCATCGCTACTCGCTGTCCCCGTGCGTTACGATGATGACACTTTCGGAATTTTGGTCTGCGTCTCGATGGGGGCTTACCGTTTCTCTGATGACGATAAGCATTTAGTGACAGCCCTTTCTTCTTTCGGCGCCTCTTCCATTCAAAACGCACGGTTATACTCGAAAGTCTTTACGGTTGAAGAAGGGTTACGTCGCAGTGAGCGCTTAACGGCTTTGGGTTTACTTTCGGCCGAAGTTGCCCACGAAATTCGCAATCCTCTGACCGTCTTAAAACTTCTCTGCGACACGCTTTCCCATGGTCTCACTCAAGATGATCCTCGCACCGAAGACATCGAAGTGATGCGGGAAAAAATTCAGCATATGGAAGGAGTGGTTTCGCGGGTTCTGGGGATGAGCAAAGCACAATCGGGCGCTTTCAAATCTATCGATATGCGCCAAGCCGTTGAAAATGCTGTGCTTTTATTGCGTCTTAAATTCCAACAAGCTGGCGTTCTCGTCCGCACCGATGTCGCCGAGTGTTTACCGTTTATTGAGGGCAACCCAGGACAAATTCAGCAGGTATTTCTTAATTTACTCCTCAATGCCGTGCAAGCGATGCCCACGGGGGGTAGTTTGAAAATTAAAGTCACCCCAGAAAAGGGTCAAACGGGTGAAGTGATTGCTATTTATATCTCCGATACAGGCCTGGGCGTTCCCGAAGAAATCAAAAACAAGATTTTTGAATCCTTCTTTACCAGTCGTGAAGACGGAACCGGCCTCGGACTCGCCATCGTGAAGCGTATCCTACGCGATCACCGCGGTGATATCGTCCTCGAATCCACCAGCCGGACGGGTACGACTTTTAAGATTTGGTTCCCTTTGCCCGCGAAGTAAGGAAGCGTTTTCCGATTTTCCAAATTAGGGGAATAAAGGAAACAACAATGACGATAAGAATCACTTTGTGCAGCTTGTCGGCTAAAGGAGTTCCGCCAATAAAATGACCAATCCAAATTAAGGAACTAATCCACAGTATCCCACCGAGGACATTCCATCGGAAAAATTGAGTGTAGGGCATTTCACCCATTCCCGCAACAAACGGAACGAAGGTGCGCAAAATGGGTATATAACGTGTAAGAACAATCGAGAACGCTCCCCCTTTGGTGAAATACTCATGGGCTTCCTGAATATGTTTTTTCTTCACCAACCATCCATCGGGTCGCTCCATCACCCGATGACCATACTTATTTCCTAACCACCAGCCTGTTTGATTTCCTAAAACTGCGGCAATAATCAGAAAGAAACAAAGAGTCCACGGATCAAAGAGGGCAACCCGATCTCCATTGGTCGCTGACAAAACACCCGCCGTAACCAGTAAAGAATCTCCAGGTAAAAAGAAACCGACGAGCAGCCCTGTCTCGGTAAAGATGATGAGGAAGAGTAGGGCGATGCCGCCCATTTGAATCGTCTCTTTGAGTCCTTCGGTATTGTGTAGATGATACCAAAAGTGGGTAAGCCATTCAAACATGCCTCTAACAAGTCTATTTACTATGAAATTGCAATGGCCTTGATGCCGTGAACTTTGTTTATTTGTCTCTTTTCTGCGATGTCGCCTCAATTTGAAACCTCTGCCGCCGAATTAAGAAAGTCGGCTCTACAACACGGCCTCGCAGGGGCTGGCGTGTTAGAGGGGGAATTTACAGGACGTACCAAGGCTTTTTTACAAGAGTCACGTGAAATTCAACTGGCCGCTCACCGGTCCGGGGTTCCCGCAATCGAAGTGGTTAAACTTCGCTCCGATGCCATCGATATCGTCCTCGAAGCACTTTATGCCAGAGCTGGAAAATCTGCCGAGTGCCTCACTTTAGTCGCAACAGGTGGCTACGGTCGCTCCGAACTCTGTCCACTCAGTGACATCGATTTGTTGGTTTTGGTGCCAGCACATAACGCGACGACCAAAAAAGCAGTCGAAACCATCCTTTATCCTTTGTGGGATGTTGGATTAAAGGTCGGGCAATCAGTCCGCACGGTTTCTGAATCTGCGAGTTTCGCGAAAGACGATTTGCACCTGCAAGTGGCCCTCTTGGAGTCGCGTTACATCTGCGGTGCCACCGAGCCTTATAACCAACTAGCGGATAAGGTCGCAAAACTGCTCAGCGGTTCTTCGTGGCAAACCTTGGCCAAATCGATTGTCGAATCCCAACGTAAACGACGCGAGAAAGCGGGTGGTAGTGCCTACCTGCAAGAACCTGATTTGAAAAATGGCGTAGGAGCTCTGCGCGACGTACAAGGCTGCATCTGGTTGGCCCGCATTTTCCGCGGTGCTGCGGGTAGTTCTAATTTAGCAACCTCGGGTTTGTTGCCCGTGAATGACACCAAAAAATTTGAAGAAGCCAAAAACTGTCTCTTGCGTTTGCGTTGCGAACTTCATTTCCAAGTCACGCGTCCGACCGAACAGCTTTCCCTGGAACGACAAGGGATTTTAGCCGAAGCACTCGGTTACCCTGGCGACCTTAAACAACGCATCGGCGCCATGATGCGTCAGTATTTCGATGCGGCAGATCATGTACGCCGTTGCGTTGAATTAGTCGAGGGTGCGGTGCTCAGTGAGCCAGAACCCAAGGGCTACGGAAAACCGATAGCGATTGACGGATTTCAGGTCACTCCAGGAGGCACCGTTTCACCTCAACACCGACTCATCTTCGAAGAGGATCCTGGACGATTAGTCCGATTGTTTCGACTTTGCCAAATTCATGAGGCTCGACCCGAGCGCACGCTCTCCGTCCTCGTTCGTGAACGCGCACACTTACTCACTCCGGAACACGCCTTCTCTGAATCATCTTGCAGTGCACTACGTTCGATGCTGACCGAGGCTGGACGAGTCTACCCAGCAATCAACGCCCTCCGCGAACACGATTTACTTTACCGTTTGGTTCCTGAATTCGCTGGGCTGCACTGTTTAGTGCAATTTGAATTTTATCATCGCTGGACAGCTGACGTACATTCGTTGCGTTGTCTCTTAGAGTTAGATGAAATTTATAGCGGCAATACAGATTCAAATCGTCGCTATCGCGATATTCTTCTCGGTGGTGAATCTCCGTCTTTTCTCTACGCTATTCTCTTCCTCCACGATATTGCGAAAGCCGATGGTATTATCGGTCACGCGGAAAGAGGCGTGCCAATCGCCGATGCTATTTTAGAGCGCTTGGGGTTTGATGCCCGAGAACGTGAAATTGCCTCTGCGGTTATTCTCCATCACCTCATCATGGGCTTTTACTGGCAAAAGCATGATATCGATGATCCCAATAACATTGAGCGATTTGCCCGTTTGTTAGGAGATGAGCAAGTTTTGCGCAGTCTCTACGTGCACACGCGTTGTGATGCCCGCGCTACATCACCGGAACTTTGGACTGATTTTAAGGACGGACAGCACACCGTGCTCTTCCGACGCACGCTCGCCAAACTTTCGGGAGAGGTTGAAGCGAATGACCACGAAAGTAATTCGCTCTTGCAACAAACCACCCATACCTTGCTGCAAGGTTCCATTCCTATCGATGAAATCGCTGCGCATTTTACTTTAATGCCCGCAGGGTATTTCCGACACGTCGGTGCGGATGAAGTGGCGCAACACGTTCAACTTATCCACCGTCTCATCGAAAGTGTTTCGATGGAACAAGCGGAGTCTTCGCTCACTCCCATTGTTGAATGGGTTGATGACGTAGGTTCCTCGCAGTCATCCGTAACGGTTGTTACCTGGGATCGCGCAGGATTATTTAGCCGCATGGCGGGAGCCTTTGCCGTCGCAGGCATTAATATCATCTCCTGTCGTGCTTATTCGCGCAGTGATGATGTGGCGATCGACTTCTTCCGCGTTGTTCTTCCCGTGGATAAAGAAGCTCAGGCTAAAACTATCTTTGCCGAGGCGCTTTCCCGTTCACTCGCGCAGGGTATCGACCTGGTTGAACAAGTAGCACTCGAGGAAAAGAATCGACTCGAAACCGCTCCTCATCGCAAAGCTTATGTTCCGTTGGCCGCAACGGTCGAAGTTTACTTTGAGCCCACACTCGATCGCTCGGTGGTGGAAATCCAATGCAACGACCGCCTTGGTCTGCTTTTCCGTCTGGGCCGAGCAATCCAAGAGGCAGGTTATACGATTACTTTTGCCAATATTTCGACCGAACAAGGTTTCGCTCTCGATACTTTTTACCTAACGCCCGAACGCGGTCGAACCACACCCCCGCATTCACTTGAGGATTTGGCCAACGCTTTACGCGAGATTGTCAACTAACGCGAGGTCCCCCTTGCTTCGGACG
>RFOO01000091.1 GCA_009926645.1 bacterium
ACCCAGACCCTAAAAATTAAGTCTCTAGCCGTTTCTGGCCTTAAAAAACGGCAAGGCCAATGGATCAATGTGAGCCAGCTATGCGAGGAAATTGGACTTGTCGGGTTGGAGGAAGTGGTGTTCAAAGTATTACTGCATTTATCGTCCAACCCTGGGTTAGTCGAAAGACAAGACCATCAAGATCCAGGCCACACCCTTTTTAGACATCTTTAATTTTCACTAACACTCAACAATGAATAAGTCTCTCAACTTAGCCCTGCGAATTCTTGGATTGCTCGTCGCCATCGCAGCTTGTGCCTTTGCTTATCTCTTAAAAGGAAAGATTGATGCTGGGATGAGTGCTACTGCTTGGACCACAACGGACCCCGAAATCCTAGCCAATAAAGAATACGACCAACGCATGAAGGATATCGGCAAAAACGTCAAAACTCTCCTCGAAACTAAGCGTACAAGAATTTCTGAACTCGAAGGCACGGTAAAAGATCGTGACGCCGAAATTGCGGATAAGAAAAACAAGATTGAAGCCCTCAATGCTAACGTTGCCTCTCTTGAAGGCGAAAAAGCTGAACTCACTCGCAAGCGTGACGAGCTCACCACGGAATTATCTGACGCCACGAGCAAGAAAGAATCCCTCACTACAGAGCTCAGTTCAGCCAAAGAAGAACTCGTGAAGGAAAAAGAAAAGTCTGCTTCGATGTTCACTAAAGAGCAATTGGACGCAGAAATTCAAAAGACCACCAAAGCCGAAGAATCTCGTCTCTCCGTCACCCAAAAGTATGCCCAACTTTACAATTACACTGTAAACAGCACTGGCACCAAGCCTCCCTACCCACGGGATCCACTTAATGACACGACTGCTGAATCCCTTCAGGTTGAATTCGCTCCCGAAACCATCAAAACTCGCATCGTGCTGGTCGATGTTGAATCTGGTTTAGTCAGCTTCTCTGTTGGCGATTCCAGTGGTATCAAAAATCAGGCACTCTTCAAAGTCCTCCTAAACGGAAAAGACATTGGCAAAGTTCGCGTTGAGTCAGTTCAAGACAACCTTTCCACAGCACAAATCCTGATTGATTCCAATGTAAGCGAATTCGCTAATGGCGAAGTTGTTACGCTTGAGCCTGTATCAGGAAAATTAGCTAATAACTAATCGTGCGCCTTCTTTTCGCCATCGCTCTGACCTTTGCCCTCATCGGCTTAACGGGTTGTGAGACTACGGAAAAGCCCGCTGATTCCACCCTCCCGCAATCCCAGCCTGCTTCTTGGCAAGGCGGGATTCCAGGAATGAGCGGAATGCAATCTGGTCCAGGCTATCGCTAATGGTTAAAAACGGTCCAGACGAACCCGGTCCGAACCGCGGTACGTCCGGTCGTTTAATCATCGTTGCCAGTCCAATTGGCAATTTAGGCGACATCACTGAGCGAGTTAAAAACGAACTCGCTCAATGTGATTTAATCGCCTGTGAGGACACTCGCATCACCGGCGGACTCCTACGTCATCTCGGCCTTACCAAGCCAATGGTAAATTACCATGAGCACAACGAAAAGGAAGTAGCGGTTGAATTGGCCGATAAAATTTCCGCTGGTTTAACTGTCGCTCTCGTAACCGATGCCGGCACGCCAGGGATTAGCGATCCAGGATTTCGCATTACACGTGAATGCCAGAGGAGAAAACTCGTTCTCACACCCCTTCCTGGGCCATGTGCCATTGTCACCTTACTTTCTGCTTCGGGACTACCCACCAATGCCTTTCGCTTCGTTGGCTTTTTAGCTCCCAAATCAGCCGCTCGTCGAAGATTTCTTGAATCCGCTCTTTCGGCCGAGGAGACCATTGTGCTGCATGAATCCTGTCACCGTATCAGTGATTTTTTAGATGAAATGCTGGAAATCTTAGGACCTCAGCGCGTGGTCTGCATCGGCAGAGAGTTAACCAAACTCCATGAAACCATTCGCACTGGGCCACTCGGAGAACTTGTCCCTGCCTTAAAAAAGGGTTCGCTCAAAGGTGAATTCACCGTGGCGATTGCCCCTTCCGACTTCACCCTCTGAGGCATACAGGTTGACGATAGGTCAAGTTCGGTGACAAAGTAACTCAATGGCAGGATTCGACGACAGTCTAGTCCGCGAGTACTTTGAAGTGAGTGGCTTTTTCGTCCGCCAATCTCGCAAGTACGCTGTGCAATCTCGCCGTAAGCGTGCAGATGAAGAAGGCGACTTGCTTGTCATCAACCCTTCTCCACGAAGAGACATCGTCCTACCCTTTCAGCTTTTTGGTTCTGATCTTCCTGGTCTTAGCGCTGCAGTCGTGGCCGTAAAAGGGTGGCACACGACCAAGGCGATTACGCCAACCATGATTCGCAAAGGAGATCTTTTAGAATTCGTTCGCAAAGAAGCGGTTGATGCCGCCAAAGAAGCTTTTGCCGAGCTTACCCCTGCGGAAGGTCTTACTTTGTCAAAAATACTAGTTCTTCCTGGCATCCCCTCACAAGAACCACAACGAGCGGAAAGTATAACCCTCTTAAAAAACAGTGGCGTGGATCACGTTATCACTTTTCGAACGATTCTAGAAAATCTTCTACAAAATGTAGAATCCAACCAAAGCTATGCGCGTTCGGACACCCTTCAATTACTTCGATTATTGCGCGTTTACGATATGGTCAAACCCGCTCAATTAGAATTATTTGGTGGCTCCAACCCCTCCACACGGTGATTCACTCTCAAGCCCATATCGACCCCACAGCGCAACTGGCCAATGATGTCAGCGTGGGGGCCCATGCCATCATCGAGGAAGGAGTTAAAATCGGGCAAGGTTCGCGAATTGCCGCTTACGCTATCATCAAGAAAAACACCACTTTAGGAGAAAGAGTATCCGTGGATCATTTTGCCGTCGTCGGAGGCGATCCACAGGATTTGTCTTTTCAGTCCTCTCTTTTCTCTTCGGTTGTCATCGGTGACGACACCATCATTCGGGAACACGCCACTATCCATCGTGCCACTCAACCCAACACCGTTACGCGGCTCGGAAAAAAGAATTTAATTATGGTTGGCGCACACATTGCGCACGACTGCCAACTCGGCGATCATGTCATCCTCGCTAACGGTTGTATGCTCGGTGGTCATGTCCATGTCGGCGACCATGCATTCATCAGTGGCGGCGTCGCGGTCCATCAGTTCTGTCGCATCGGGGGTGGTTCAATGACTTCGGGCAATGCTGTCATTACTGAAGATGTACCTCCGCATGGATTAGCCTATGATCGCAATCGCTTAGCCGGATTGAACCTCATTGGTTTACGCCGGCGAGGGCTATCCGCCGAGTCCGTCGCGGAACTAAAAAAAGCTTATCATCTCGTTTATGCAACCGGTGGAAACTGTGCCAAACTGGCGGATGAATCCATCCAAACGGGAAATTTTAAAAGCCCAGAAGCCTTAGACTTTCTTCGCTTCTTCTTGGGTGGCAAAAGAGGGAGATTTGTTCAACCCGCATGACCACTTTACCGATTGCCATCACTTGCGGCGACCCAGCGGGAGTCGGCCCCGAACTCATAGAAAAATGGCTGAAATCAAACCCCACACTCGCTAAAGACGTAGTCATCATTGGCCCGGTTTCGTGGCTAGAAAAACTTGCTCTACCCGATAAACAAAAATGTGGAGTGGGAGAACCCTCCTATCAAATTCGTCCGGGAATACCCGACCTTCAAGGGAGCTCCATTGCTTTGGCTGCAATGGAAATGGCCGCAAAAGGTACCGAGGAAAATCGATTTAGAGCCGTCGTGACGGGACCGATTAATAAAGCTGCGTTTGCGAAAATGGGGTACCCTTTCCCCGGACAAACGGAGTTTTTTGCTGAACGCTGGAAAGGTGAAGCGGTCATGGCCTTTGCCGGAGGTAAACTCACTGTCGGATTAGTCACCCGTCATCTCGCATTGAAAGATGTCCCTCGATCACTCAATGCAGAAGAAATTCGCCGAACCACTTTAGCCTTAATTCATTTGCGAAAAAAGATGGGCGACTCGCAACCACGCATCGCTGTCTGTGGACTCAATCCGCATGCTGGAGAAAACGGATTTCTTGGCCGAGAGGATGAGGCTATCATTCGTCCAGTCGTTGAAAGCCTCCGTCAAGAAGGACACTCTGTCACCGGACCGCTCTCGGCAGATACGATTTTTTATCGTCACCTTCAGGGTGAATTTGATGCCGTCGTAGCCATGTATCACGATCAGGGTTTAACCGCTCTTAAAACAATCGATTTTTCTACCGCGGCGAATTTAAGCCTAGGTTTAAAGTTCATTCGAACGAGCCCCGACCACGGCACAGGTTACGAAATCGCCGGTCGAGAAAAGGCTGAGGTTGGGAGTTTAACTTCGGCCATTAAACTCGCCCACTTGCTTTCTTCGTAATGCTTAGACTTTGCTGCCTTATCTTGGCAACCACCCTTAACGTTTGGTCAGCCGAAAAAATTCGGGTGGTGAGTTTTAGCCCTGGAGCAACCCAAACCCTTATCGATTTAGGTCTGAGTGATAACATTGTCGCCGCTACGCCATGGTGTCCCCTGCCCACCTCACATTCCGCTTCACGCTCTTGTGATATTTTTAATCCAGACATAGAAGAGCTCCTAAAAATAAAACCGGATTTGTGTATCTTGCCTCGATTGGCTAATCCACTTTGGGCTAATCGCTGCCAAGCGGTGGGTTTGAAAGTATTGATTTTAAATCCTGAATCAGCCCACGCTGTCCCCAGCGACATTCGCCTCATTGGGCAAGCTGTGCAAAAAACGGCTGAAGCTGAAAACTTAGCCTCTTATTTTGAAAGACAACCGCGACTTCTTCAGAAAAAGATTTTAATTATTTGGGACGGTATGATGGCTGGCCGCGATTCTTACTTAGGCGACCCGCTAGCGCGTGCTGCACACGCCTCTCCCCTTAATCAGGTTACATGGCAAAAACTCGATTGGGAAATCGTTGTTCAATCGAATCCAGATTCCATTCTTCGCATTGAGAGTCGGTCACAAAACACCCCCATTATTCAATCTGAAAAATACCTAGAGGAATTACGCAAAATACCGGCCGTGAAAGACTTAAACTGTGTTAAAAGTGGCCAGGTTTATGAAACCTCAAGCGGTAGCGACTGGCTCCCAGGATCGGGCTTAATCCATGCCTCAGAAAAGGTTTTTGGACTCTATCATAAATAAGCCAAGTCAGTTTGACTGCTCTAAGAAATCTCGCAAAACTATCGATGACTTCAAAACTATGAATAACGCATTCAAAAAAAGATTCCAACTCGCCTGTAGCGTCTTGGTTTTAACAGCCGCTGTAAGTTTTGCCGATGAACCAGAGAAAAAAGAGGGTGACAAATCTTGTCCCTATTGTCCGGCACGTCCTGCACAAA
>RFOO01000092.1 GCA_009926645.1 bacterium
CGTCATGCAGTACAATTACTCTCATGACAATTATGGTGCAGGTTACCTCTTAAGTACGGATGGCGTGCTCAATAAATGGTCGGGTAATGTCATTCGTTACAACATTAGTCAAAACGATGGAAACGGTGGCAAGATGGGTGGGTTGCATTTTTATTCTCCAGGAACCATTGCTCCTCTCACCAACAGCCATGTTTACAATAACACCATTTATTCTAACTTAAGCCCAGCGGTTTGGTTTTATGACTTCGCTTATATGTCTGGGCTGAAGGTGCGAAATAATATTTTTGTGACCACCAATGGTCAGCCTATCATCAAGTATCAGGTGCAAACCACTGCTCCTTCCACGGCTCAGTGTCAGTTTCAGGGTAATAACTATTGGTCAACAGGCTTTGCGTTGAACATCGCTGGCTATACTTCCTTGGCCGCTTGGCGCACAGGCAAGGGCCAAGAGAAAAATGGTACTGCTGATGTTGGATTTAACGTAGATCCGATGCTTACACTGCCAGGCGGTGGAATTGCTATCAACGATCCCTCTAAATTCTACACCCTCGATGCTTATAAGCTACAATCTGTTTCTCCGATGATTAATGCGGGGTTAAATCTCTCCACGCTCTTTGCCATTAATCCTGGTTCACAAGATTTCTATGGTACGGCTCTGCCACAAGGTGGTGCTTATGATGTCGGTGCGATGGAGTATTATACGGTGACTTCGACACCTCCTGGTGCTCCGATTGCTCCCAGTTTGACGAATATTACGACCAACTCCTTAACCCTTAATTGGGTTGATGGGTCCACTGACGAGAGTGGATTTAATATCGAGCGCTCCACTGATGGGGTGAATTACTTACCTCTGGTGACAGTCGGCGCTAACATTGTTTCTTATACCAATACTGGTTTAACCGCGAATACCACTTACTACTATCGTGTTCGTGCTTACAATAATGTCGGCACATCAGCTTGGGCGACTGTATCGGGTAAGACTCTGAACGTTACTGCACCAGCAGCTCCTACTGGGCTCAAGGCTACGGCTGGCACAAAGCAGATTGCTTTAACTTGGGTCGCCTCAACGGGTGCAACCAGTTATAATGTTAAGCGTGCTACCACAAGTTCTGGCACTCCCACCACGATTGCAACGGTTACAGGGACCTCCTTTACCAATACTGGCTTAACGAGTCGAACTACCTACTATTACGTGGTTTCGGCAGTAAATGCAGGTGGCGAAAGCCCCAACTCAGCCAAGGTAAGTGCGACTGCCAAGTAATCCATTGATCTAATGATGCGAAACCGCGCCACCCCAAAGGATGGCGCGGTTTTTGTTTTATAGGGGGTGTTTCAAGGGGTCATTTTTACACATTTTTGTGGTATTGTGGCATTTCTGCCTTATGTTGGAGGCTCGTTGCGAACATCCATCGCTTGATCAATCCTATTGATTAACTTTTTATGAAAATCCTCCGTTTGTTTACCAAGTCACTCTTAGCGATATTTGCGCTAACTTTCTTGGTTACTCAGTCTGCCTCTGCGGCGACTCGCTATGTAAGTCCCAATGGTAATGACACCACGGGAGACGGAACTCAGGCCAAGCCATGGAAAACTTTTGCTTGGGCCTTTAAAGCAACGGCTCCTGCCAACCCTAATCGCGTGGTTGCGGGTGATACACTTTATCTGGAGGCTGGAGCGATTTTTACAGAATCCCTTTATCCCGCGAGTGGTTCTTCTAGTAGCAGTCCTATCACCATCACGAGTGACCCTGCTAATCCAGCCGTTATTCGTGCCACGACTTGGGCAGGAATTGGCATGTACGACACGAAGTATGTTCGCATCAGTAATATCAAGGTCGTTGGTCTCGGTCGGACGACCACTCCCAGTTGGCTGTCTGCGGGCATTATCATTTCTACGAAAACAGCCAACGGGTGCGATGATATCGTCCTGACTAATGTTTCTTCTTCTGACTCTCTCAATGGATTAAAAATTGAATCACCTGGCCTAAGTCCAGGTAGTATCCGTAATATTACTTTTAATCGCTGTGAATTTTTCAATAACAGCAACGCAGGTCTATGGGCTAAAAAAGATATCAATTACCTTGTTGGATCTTACACACAATCGGGAACAACTGTTACTGTCACGGCTACGGCTCACGGTTTGAGTGTTGGCGATTCCGTTGCTGTCGATATCACGAGTGGTACAGGTGTTGATGGTACTTACACCGTCGCTTCAGTTACTGGAAATAATACTTTTACTTACACTGCTGGAACGAGTTTAACGACGAGCGGAAGTGTTTCACTTTCTAACTATTCCAATTTCCTGACCAGCTTAACGGTGAATGACAGTTCTTTTTATAACAATTATAACAACAATACGGGTGCTGGCGCTGGGGTGTATTTCGATTACGGGGTTGTGAGTTCCACCTTTAACTACTGTAAAGCTTACGGCAACGGTTCGAATTTTGGATCCAAAGGTCAGGGCGGATTCTATATTTTTGGTGGAGGTAGCCTCACCTTTAAAAACTGTGAGTCTTTCAATAATTCCGGTAATATTTACAATGCTGCTTATAAGGACGGCGCTGGTTTTGCCTTAGATTCTACTTATTCTACCACGATTGAAAATTGCTATGCCCACGATAATTTGGGTGCGGGTTATGCCATTATTGGCGCAGGGTCCTCGGCTGATACCACCGGCAATCCCCAATCGGGCAACGTAGTGCGCTACAGTATTAGTTACAATGATGCTAAAGGAGGGCAGCAGGGGGCGATTCACCTCTTCTCTCCCAGCCCCACTCGCTATCTAAGTGACAGCCATTTCTATAATAATACTGTTTTCACGACAAACTCATCACCTGTTTGGCTTAATTTTGGAACTCTCGCAGGCATTGCTTTTCGTAATAATGTCTTCGTGACTTCGCCGGGGATTTCCTTAGTTCGATTTAGCACCAGTACTACCACGCCTGCCGTTTCGCAGTGTTTGTTCCAGGGTAACGATTACTGGACTGGTGGTGCTATCAACGTTGCAGGGTTTACTTCGCTTGACGCTTGGCGTTCGGCACAAAGCCAAGAGACTCTTAATGGTGCGCCCGTGGGCATGAACGTAAATCCTGTTCTCAACGATACTCGTCCTCTGGCTGCGGTATATTCTGTTAACAGTATGCGCGACGTCTCTGGTTTGACTGCTTATAAATTGCACCCCACGTCTCCGCTGATTAACAGCGGACTTAGCCTGACATACTTTGGGTACAGCATTACAAACCTTACTGATTTTTATGGCTCCACTCTTCCTCAGTCTGGATCCTATGATATTGGTGCTTATGAGCGTCCAGCCATAGCTACTGTACCTCCCAGTGCTCCGATAGGACCTCTTAGCATCACGCAAGCTAGCGCTGGTTCTCCAGTCGTTTTAACTTGGACGGATGCTTCGTCCGATGAGACAGGTTTCCGAGTAGAGCGCTCCACCGACAATGTTAACTTTGCGGTTATTGCTACCTTGGCCTCTAACACCACAACTTATTCGGATGTTTCCACCTCACCCAAGGTTCTGTATTACTACCGCGTTTATGCTTATAATAGTGCTGGTAAGTCCGCTGCGATATCGAATTCCTTTACCGCGGCCTCTGGGTCAGCCGATTTCTTATCCGCAGTTTCGAGTAGTCGTGGTTCAGTGACTTTAACTTGGACTCTACAGACAGGGGTGACTTCTTACACAATTAGTCGTGCGACCAGTCCCTCGGGACCATACACTACGATTGCTACAGGCGTTAAGGGTACGAGTTTCACGAATACGATGCTCAAGAGTGGCGTGAAGGTTTACTATATCGTTTCAGGGATTAAGCCTCCTGGTGAAGTCGTATCCTCAAATCCAGCGGTGGTCACCACGAGATAAATTTCCTTAAAACTGATTGGTCTGCTCGCGAGCACAGGTCTAGTACCTGTGCTCTTTCTTTTCGGTTTGGGCTGGAGGCGGGCAGTTGGTTTTACAGCATGACTTTATGGCAACTGTGATTTGTATGAAGTGGGGCACAAAATACGGCCCCGAGTATGTCAATCGACTGCACTCGATGGTGAAGCGACATCTGACGATACCGCATCGCTTTGTTTGCCTCACCGATAATCGAGACGGATTGAATGAGGGTATTGAGACTTTTCCTATTCCAAGTTTAAAACTTCCAGCGGGTGCTCCCGAGCGAGGTTGGACAAAATTAGTTTCCTTTTCTCCCGATCTCGTTGCGCCTAGTGGGCCGGAGCTAAAAGGGAAAGTTTTGTTTCTCGATATCGATATCGTGATTGTTTCCAACATCGACAGTTTCTTTGAACAACCTGGAGAGTTTTTGATTATTCGCGACTGGCAAAAAGGTCACTATACAGGGAATTCCTCAGTCTATCGATGGACGGCTGGACAGCACCCTGACGTTTTGGAGTACTTTCGTGAAAATCTCGATGAAGTGCGGAAGCGACATCGCAATGAGCAGGAGTTTCTTACAGCCTATTTGAATCGACAGGGTAAAGTTAGTTACTGGCCTGAATCTTGGTGTCGCAGTTTTAAGCGTCACTGTGTAAAGTATTTCCCATTCTCTTTATTCCAGACGCCAAGCATTCCTGAGGGTGCCAAGATAATTGTTTTCCATGGAGTGCCTAACCCGCCCGATGCTTTAGTGGGTCGAAGCGGTAAGTGGTACCGACGTGTTTTACCAACGCCTTGGATTGCGGATAATTGGAAATAGTTCCGCTACTCCTTTTATCTCAAAGACCCAAAACTATTTTGTCTCTTCTGACGAATCTTCGTTTTCTGCCTCTTCCTTGGCCTTTGCCTGAGAACTTAAAATAGGCTGCGCGAAAAGACGTCCGTCGTGTAACTTTGCAATATACCCTTCGGTAATGAGGAAGTTAAGATCGGCTAGAACCTTCGATTTGGCTGCATCATCGGCCCCTTCGCCTGCAACTTGAGCAACAACATCCTTACTTTGTTGGCCTGATGTTTTGTCGAGACAGTCTAAAATCTTCTGCATGGAATCACTGAAGGTAGACTTTGGGTCGCGACATTTTCTTCTGACGCCACAGGCGTAAGTAATGCCTTTTGATCCTTTTTTGTAGAGGTGGAAGCCTTCTTTGCGTAGTCGACCGCGGATACCATTGGCCGTATCAAGGGGGAATCGACGTTGGAGTTCTAGGGCGTGGCGAATGGAGTCACGTAAAGGACCAGGGGGCATTTCGGCTAGCAGACGTCCTGGGAAACGTACTTGTGGTCGGGTGATAACCGTCGCATCGCGTCGAAAAGCCAATAAAAAGCCACGAGCGGCATCGATTGATTCGAGGCGTTCTGGTTCACCTTCTTTTCGGTCTTTGGGTGCATATTCGAGGCGTTTG
>RFOO01000093.1 GCA_009926645.1 bacterium
TCGATGAGTCAGGACGACCACTGCCCGGCACCACTAAAGGGAATCCTAAGATTATGAGGAAATTCGGTAGCAAACCCTTCGTGGTAGTGCCACCAGATGTGCGAGATCATGTCGTACTAAATGCCGGGATTCAAGGACTACTCGGCAGTTGTGCTAGTGACATCTTTCGCGGCGACTTTTTACGTGCAAGGCCATTCCCCTCTAATTATGGAACGCATGGCGACATCGCTTGGACATTACGCCACGCTCATGAAATACGTCTCTGTGTTGTGCCTGAAATTGGTTCGACTTTCTGTCGACACGAGAAGGAGCGACTTGAGGAGCCCGCCGAACTCACCGAGATCTTTGATCGTATTTATGCGACAGAGATCAAAGCGGGCGGACCGCTACCTGGGTTGTGGTTATCATTAGCGATTCGCTTTTGGCGTAACCGTCGCAAGCAGTATGCACGTGAGGGCGCACCGATTCGTGGTCATCTTGCAAGCCTCGTCGGCTTTTTTTTCAAAGTCTTGCTGACCCTAGCGCAGACTCCACGGAAATTGAGCCGCCTCACTTCAACAAAGCCTCTATCGTAACACAATAGCGTCAGATCGGCTCAGCGACCTCGCGGAAGTGCTTCGCAACATGGGAAATATCTTCAGGTGTGATGTTAGCGTGATTGGGAAGATAAAGACCAAAATCATGAACTTTGTCAGCGACGGGTAGGTGCGTGACACCATGCTTCTTAATCCAGAAAGGCTGGCGACCCATCGAGCCGCAAACCAGTGGGCGACATTCGACGCCCTGCGAAAGAAGGTATCTCGAGACCTCGAGGCGGTTCTTGACGTAGGTGCCATAGGAGAAGCTCGAAACAAATCCTCCTTCACTAGTCTGTGCCCAGAATTCTGGTAAAGCCTGACGATAAAGTTCGAAATTACGTGCACGTATCTTAGCAATCTCGGGTAGCCGCTTAAGTTGCAGGCGACCGAGGTAGGCATTAAGGTCAGTTGAGCGTAAATTATAACCGGCGTAATAAAAACTGTAAAACTCACGAAAATCATCGATGTGATATTCTTTCTTCCAAGCCTGACGGTCAGCTTCAGGCACATCTCTTGACCAACCATGAGATCGGATGGAAAGCATGATGCTATAAAGCTTGTCGTCGTTGGTCGTTATAGCACCGCCCTCGATAGTCGAGATGTGATGACCGTAATAGAATGAGAAAGAGCCTGCAAGAGCGAGCGCACCTGTCTTGACTCCCTTATACTCCGAACCGAGCGCCTCGCAGGCATCTTCAATGACGAGGCACCCATGCTGAGCGCATAATCTGCGGACAGCATCCATTTGGTTCGGGTGACCAAGGATATGAACGAGAATGAGGAGCGCAGGCTGTTCTTTCTTTAGTAGTTGCTCGAGATGATTGAGATCAACACCGAGATCCTTGACGTCGGAGTCACACAGAAAGCAGTCAAAGCCCATCTGCACAAACGGCGAGAGAGTTGTTATCCAAGAGACCGCTGGCACAATGACTTTTTTATTCCGGAGGTAACCAGCCTCAAGAAGACTATAGGCCATAAGCAAGTTAGCTGAGGAGCCACTGTTGACCATAATACTGTATTTAGTGCCCGTATAGGCAGCGAATTCGGCTTCAAACTGGCGGGTAAGGGGACCCTTGGTAACCTGGTGTCCCTGCTTGAGCCAATCAGCCAAGGATGCCATCTCCTCAGCGGAAATCGTGTTATCAGCCAACTTAACCTTTCGCTTACTCATAAGATTTGAATGTAGATTTGGAGGCAAAAAGTCGGTGGAACTTGCTTTGAAGTCGAGCGCTTTGCTGTAAAAATTTTAAGAAAAAATAAGCAAGGAAGTCGAGGCGGAGGCGACTCATCAGATAGGAAACAGCATAAAACTTGCGGGCTTGCTGGTATGCAAGATTGAGAGCGCGGTGACGCACGGCGTCCTTTTGAGCGTCAATAGTAATGGAGCCTTCATGAGACGAAAAGACAACGAGAGCCTCATTGACATAGCCAAAATTTGGATAGCGCAGAGTCGCCATAGCGCTCATAAGCCAGTCGGGTCCGACTCCGCGATATTCATAGCGGGCAAACGGTACGCCACCAACGAAGAGAAAGTCTAAGATATCCTTCTTGCGGATGATAAGAGCACAGGGAGAGATTAGCCCCCTGATTTGATGACGCATGAATCGACTAACTGGATGCACACCCGTGGGGGCGATGTCCGCAAATAAGTGACTCAGCGTCCGGCCACTAACTTCATCTCTAACAACTGCGCCCGACATCACAAAGGCTACGTCAGGTGCAGCCAAAGCCATGCACTTCTCGATGAAACTAGGATGCATAAAGTCGTCATCAAAATTGATATGAATGAAGTCCCCTTTGGCAGCTAAAACACCATCCAGCCAACAGAAGTGCACTCCGTAATCGTCATCTCGACGAATGTAGCGAATGCGATCTCCAAAAGAGCGGGCCACACTTGGTGTATCATCGATACTACCATGATCTACGACAATAACCTCACAAGAGTGAGTCTGGGCTATGGCTGATTCGATACAGCGACGCAACATGGCTGACCGATTAAAAGTTGGTATAACAATACTAACCAGTAAAGGGTTCATCTGCTTAAAATCTGACGCAAATGGGTTATATCTGCAACTAAAGACGTAGACGGGCTGTTCGTAGCTGGAATAATCTTCAGTGGCCTTGGTGCAATCGATTGAACAAAGTCAGCAATACGCGTACCCGAGCCAGAGCCGATGTTGACAATGCCAGTAGCATGCTTCTCAGCTAAACCTATAATTATAGCTACAAGATTATCGGCCAAAGATAAATCACGGACGTCGTCCATGCCATGAAGCATAAAAGGTTCATTTAAATTCTCGGTCGCAAAACGTTTTTGCAATGTGGGATAGAGAAATGACCCTTTTTGCTCAGGATGATAAAAACTAAAAATGCGCCCTATACACCATGGCAATTTCGCTACGGCTGCAGAATGTTCAATCACTTGCTCGCCCATCCGCTTCGTTAAGCCATAGGCATTCATTGGGGAAATTATGGCATTTTCCGCAATCGGCTCAAGCTGTGGACGATAGACATGACTACTACTTGCATAGAAAATCCACGGTTTTCCCTCTGCTTTACTAAAAGCGGAAATTAAATTAGCCGTTCCTCCGACATTTACACGAAAAGCTAATGCTGGATCGGATTGCACGACTTGAGTGGGGACTACGGCTGCAAAATGCAGCACTGCGTCGAATTTTTTTCCCGATGCCCAAGACTGCAAAGCAACTAAATCACATATATCGCCTGCGAAGGAATCGACCTCATGACCTCGCTCAACTAATTGACTATAAGATATTCTTCCTAAAATACCACGTGAACCTGTAATACCAATTCGCATAAAAAAATCTAAGTGTTTGAAATAATAATATTCAATCAAAAATAACGCTTTTATTTGTTTGATGCATTTGGCTATATTTTATAAGATAAGTAGTAGAATGAATAAAAAAAGTTTCACTTAGCGTCATTATACCAACCTATAACTGTATCGATTTAATCGATAGACATATCGATAACGCCATGTCTTGGGCTGATTTAGCCGATGAAATTATCGTCGTAGACAGCCGATCAAATGATGGAACATTTGAATTAATTAAACAAAAACTGCACCATCCCAACCTTCGACTAATCCAAAGAGATCGTGGACTTTACGAATCTTGGAATGAGGGCATTGCTGCAACGACTGGTGACTGGGTTTATATCAGTACAGCAGGCGATACCATTGAAAGAGCACATTTAATTAAACTCATGCATATGGGTGAAACCACCCAAGCAGATGTAGTGATTAGCCCATTTAAACCCGTGAACGAAATGGGGAACCCCTACCCCGAGTCAGGATTTACTAACGCTGTAATATACAAACAATTATACCACCTAGGAAGTTGCGTGATTGAGCCTCCGGCAACTTTCTGCTTCGCCTTCCAAAATTCAAAGCCAAATGCATTACTAGGAAGTTGTGCTAGCGACCTCTTTCGTGGCGAATTTCTTCGTGCGCGGCCATTTCCTACTAATTACAGTACCCATGGAGACACAGCCTGGACCTTAAGATATAGCTCCGAAATGCGAATCTGTCTTGTTCCCATTTCGGGTTCAGTTTTTTGCATTCATCCTAAACACGCTAATGATGGAATTTTCAATATGGGGAAAGTTTTAGATAAAATCATCCGAGTTGAATTAATAAACGCCCAGAAAAGCATAAATGCAGAAAGCACAGGAATCCGTTTGAATGAAGACAAAATCTTTAAGCTGAGAAAAACACAAAGTTGTCGAAGAAAGCTAAGAAGGCGTGGCAAAGTAAATAAAAACATCCTTGGTAAATGGATTATTTTTACCCTGAAGTATTTCTACTTAAAAATTTATTTAACGATATGTAATATCACTCAAAAAAGACGATTAAATAATTACATCTTCTCAGTGCTATATGATTTAAATTAGCCTAGTCTAACTCGATCTTTTCTTCTTTTCTGCATCTCGGAGCAAACAAGGCGCTGGAGCCTAATCCATAATCTAAGCAGTTTTCCTCCAGCACTATGACTTGAAGTTAAATAGTGTGAATCAAAGCACTTAGAATTTTCGATTAAAACTGGGCGAAGCCAATTACCTTTAAAATTATACATATACCGCGGGGCCCACCATGGTTTTTTTGCAGTATTAAAATGGGTGCCATTTCCATCGAAACCTATATTTAGCACGAGGTTATAACGAGGCACGACCGTTAGCTGTCCTGCACGCAATTGCTGCACGAGCAATTGATAATCCCATGTATGAATATCGCCTGCATGAATTCGTTCAAAAGAGTTTTCGATATTGCGCAGCGACTTAAACCCCAATTCTTTTACCCATACCTCATTCCGCTTAATTAAATCAGGGATAAGACGGTAGTTCTTCCAGGTTCTAAGCCATGTCGCCCAGCCCCAACATGTAATGATTTTACTAAAACCATAATCTGCTTTAAAAAATACTTCTGGGGCCATATTTGTCCCTGAAATAATCCCAATTCGCTCGTCGTCCCTGTATTTATCTAACATCGCAGCAGTATATTCGAAAAAAGCTGGAGCAGGCAGACAGTCATCTTCCAAAATAATCCCTTCTTTTGCATCGTTTAAAAACCATTCGATGGCCGAACTCACCGCACGCCCGCAACCGAGATTCTGTTCCAGAAATCGCGTCTTAACCTCACACGGCCAATCAACT
>RFOO01000094.1 GCA_009926645.1 bacterium
GTGCGAGGTGCAGAAAATATTTTTGAGTCGAGCGATGTGCCCGCAACGATGGCCAAACAATTCGGTATGGCTTTGCAGCCCACCCTTGATTGGCGTGTAAACAAAACCAAGTGGGTGGTCTTGCGTTGGCCAACGCCATCGATGGCTCAACAAGCCAAAATGAGCACCGAGGCCTTTGCTGACTTCTTCTTCAGGGTTTGCACATTGGATTACGCTCGCATGGTTCCTGGCATGGAGGCCTTGCGTGAAACCATGATGAAAACCGACGAGGTTCATATCACTGGCCCTGGGACCGATTTACGTTTTTCGATTAAGGGCATTGCAGCCATTCCTTGCGGAGGAAAACACAATATTCCCGATGGCGAAGTCTTTACAGCCCCCGTGCGCGATTCGGTCGAAGGGGTCATTCAATACAATGCCCCCACCGTTTACCAAGGTGTTTCCTTTGATGCGATTCGCTTAGTTTTCCGAAAAGGAAAAATTGTTGAAGCGACCGCCAACAACACCAAGCGCTTGAATGAGATTTTAGATACGGACAAAGGTGGACGCTACATTGGCGAATTCGCCCTTGGGTTTAATCCCCATATTTTACATCCCATGCAGGATATTTTATTTGATGAAAAGATTGCGGGGTCGTTCCATTTCACTCCTGGCAAATGCTACGAAAGTACCGACAATGGTAACCACTCGGCTATCCATTGGGATATGGTTTGCATTCAACGTCCTGAGTATGGTGGTGGAGAGATTCGCTTTGACGGAAAACTCATTCGTCAAAATGGACTCTTCGTCCCCAAGCATCTGCAAAAATTAAACCCATCGTATTTACTCGGAAAAAAACGTTAATGGCTCCTTCCTCAAAACCGACCCACAAGCCTTCACCTGGAGCCGATCGTTCCAAACGTGCCCAGCGTAAAAAAAGCGCTAAGCGTGCTGTCGTTAAAAAGAAACTCGCACCGCCTACTCTTAAAGCAGTCGCTAAAGAACTAGAGACTCACAAAGTCACAGTGGAAGCAGGAACGCCTGCTGCTCGAGCTGATAAAATTTTGTCGAATTTAATCGAAGGCGTGAGTCGCTCGCGCGTCCAACGTGCACTCAATCAACACTTGGTTAAAAGACAGGGCGTAGTCATCGACTCTCGCACTGTTTTACAACCTGGCGATGAGGTCGTGGTTCAATTACCCGACCCTATTGAACCAACGGCTTCTGCCGTGAAAATGAAACTCGAAATCCTTTTTGAAGACGAGCATCTCATTGCAGTGAATAAACCCGCTGGATTACTCACCCACCCGGTTTCGGGTTCCAATGAAAAATCTTTAGTACAAGGGCTCTTATATCACACCCAAGGAAAACTTGCCCCGGCTGGGGGTGCGCCTCGTCCTGGAGTCGTCCATCGTCTCGACCGCGAAACCTCAGGCGTCATTGTCTTGGCCAAAACTGACAAGGCCTACCACTCTCTTGTCGAGCAATTCACCCATCGAAATGCACAAAAAGAATATTTAGCCTTGGTGGATAAAAGTCCGCGACTGCTCAGTGGCAGCATCGATGCAAATATCAATCGCCATCGCACCATCAGGGTACGTATGGCCGTCAGAGAGGATGGTCGCGAAGCTTCGACCGATTGGCGAGTCGAGGAAAAGTATGGTCCACAGGCCGCTTTAGTGCGGGCATTCCCACACACGGGTCGCACCCATCAAATCCGGGTACACCTTGCCCACATTGGACATGCTATTCTAGGCGATCGTACTTATGGAAAATTTGATACGCCCGCCTTCGCCGATTGGCCAATACCACGGGTCATGTTACATGCTCATCGTCTTACCCTCAATCACCCACAGACGGGCAAGCCATTGACCATTACCGTTGAACCTCCAGCCGATTTTCAAAAACTTCGCGAGTGGCTAAAATCTCGCTTCGGATTTAAGTCCTTTAACTTAGCGGTATAATTAATCAGCCATTCCGTGGTGACCGTCGCGCTTGCGATGTTGCGGGACATCGGGTTCAACATGGACCAAGACGGAAATCACTTCAGGGTGTTGGCTAAGGATATCGTACTTAATTCTACCAGCGATGGCGTGGCCCTCAGCTACGGTGGCGGTTTCATCGACTTGTAAATGAAAGTCGACCTCGAAGCGGTCACCTAATCGTCGAGCACGAAAAGCATGAAACCCTTTTGCACCAGGCACGGCTAAAATATGTTCACTCAAATCCTTTAAGACCGTTTCGGCGGGTGCCGTATCCATTAAATCGGCACAGGAATTTTTAAAGAGTCGAAGACCTTCTGCTCCCAACCAACCAGCCAGAATTAAACCGACCACTTTATCGAGGATAGCCCACTCGGGTTTGGTATGTGCGATAGCCACGGCTAACAAAGCCATGAAAGAGGCTATCGCATCGGCTCGATGATCCGCTGCATTGGCCATGAGCAGACGAGAACCTAGGCGCTCGGCTTGACGTCGAGCATACTGGTAAAATCCCTCTTTTAAAACCAACGCGACTCCGGCAACCCACGCAGCCGCTAAACCAGGAATTTCTTGTTTTGTTCCAGCGACGAGGGCGTTGAGCGAGTGCCAGGCTAAACCGAAGCAGAAAGCGAGAACGAGACCAGAGATCAAGAGGGTGGCCAATGTGGAAAAACGATGGTGTCCATAAGGATGATCCTCGTCTTTAGGCAAATGCGACCAACGCAAACCAATCAATGCGGCAATATCACTCGCGATATCAACTAAAGAATGAATACCATCGGCAATGAGGGCATGGGAATTGCAAATGAAACCGACCGTTAACTTCACTCCTGCCAAGACCACATTAACGCCAAAGCTTAGTGCACAAGTTAACGTGCCTTCTTGCTGGAGATTGCTCATTTTATTTCGCCGTATTAGCCTTAATCAAATCAGCTTCAGCTTGCCAATGGATTTTCACTAATTCGGCAGAACTCACTGCCGGATTAGCCTGCAGTAATTGTAAAATCTCTGGAATTGAAGCCCAGTTTATTGTTTTCTGGTTTTTTCGCCAGGCTCGCAAAGTCAGGACGGCTTCTTGCGGTTTACCCGACACCGCTTCAGCCACATCTCCCGAAAGGAGTGAAACTTCGGAAGCGAGGTGTCCAGGCTTGAGTTGTATTGCAATACGTTCGGCGTAACGAAAATCGTAACTTAAAACTGGACCCGCTTCGGCCAATGCCGTTTGCGGAGCATAAGTTTCCGTAATCCACAAATACTCTTCAGGTAACTCGCGTCTATCAGCGTCGTAACGACGGCGACCTCCAGTAACAATCGAACGTTGGCGTATGCCATCAGGCTGAGTCGATAGCGCCTCATACAAGACAAAGTGTCCGTAAAAACCTTTTTGCGATACCGCATAATCGTACATCATGCCAGGTAGACTGAGTGATTCGCGGACCCGGGTCCGTTCATCGCGGGCGGGCTGACTGTGGGTTTTAAAAAAATAGAGCAAAAGAGCACCCATGATGGTACCTAAAATAAAAATCATAAAGCGCTGTTTCTGCTCCATCAGTGCATCTTCACCCTACTCGCCAAGCCTGCAAGAAGAAGCTTTTCCCAAATGTCACACCTTTCTCATTGGAAAAACAAGGTTCTTACTTAACTTAACCACATGCTGCAAGCTACGGTCGAGACCCGCGTTCGATTTGCCGAAACCGATGCCATGGGCGTAACCTACCATGGAAATTACCTGCCGTGGTTTGAAATGGCGCGCGTTGCCCTGCTTGATCAAATCGGCTGTCCCTACCGCGAACTCGAAAAATCAGGTTTTCTTTTGCCCGTTTTAGAAACTGGCCTCACCTATCATCAACCCTCGCACTTTGATGATCGGCTGACCATCACCGTGCAATTACTGGAAAAGCCCATGGCGCGTTTGCGTTTAAATTATAAAGTGAAGCGGGGTCAGGACATAGTGGTCGAAGGTTTTACGGTGCATGCTTTTGTGAATCGCGAATTTAAACCCGTGCGTCCACCTGCGGTATTTGCCGAAGCCATGCAGCGGGCATTTAAATAAAGAATTTATGAAAATTGAAGTCTGGTCCCTTGGACCATTTGAAACCAATGCTTATTTGCTCACGTCAGAAGATGATAAGTCGTGTCTCTTGGTCGATGCACCGAAAGATGCGGCCAAGAAAATTTTGCCGATTATTCAAAGTCGAGGACTCACCCTAACCCATGTTCTCATAACTCATGGGCATTGGGATCACATGTGCGATGCCCACGCCTTTGTCAAAGCGGGCGTTGAAGTTCTTGCACATCACGATGATCAACAACTCATCGAAAACATTGAAGCCTATCGCGATCGCTACACTGCGATGATGCCTTTTTTAACTGATAATGATTTTCGTTCAACGCACGTAACCCAGTGGCTCAAGCACGGTGACACCTTTAGTGCCTTGGGCAGAACTTTTGAAGCCCGTCATGTTCCTGGTCACTGTCCGGGTAGTTTGCTATTTTACAGTGCCACGGATCAGCTCGCATTCTCGGGTGACGCTATCTTTGCTGGTTCAGTGGGTCGAACCGATTTACCAAACGGCAACTGGAATCAGCTTTTGCAATCGATTCGGACTCATATCTACAGCCTTCCTGATGCCACAGTGCTTTTGCCAGGACATGGTGGAAGTACGACCGTGGGACGAGAAAAGCAGACCAATCCCTACGCGAAACCTTAAATCGTGGCGACACCTTGTCCGTTTCTACCCTCTTCCGCTCGAAGGTATTCGTGGCGCGATTTGGCTGAGTTTCGGGAAAATCAAGGTGCCGAACTTTACCAACGCTGCTTAGAATACGGGCAACAACTTTGGCTCGATCATTTACCAGCCAGAGCTCTCTTGGCGGTGGATCGTGCTCTCTACTGTGATATTCCTGCCGAAGCGGCTATCTTGAAAAAATGGCCTTTGCCTTATCAAGCGATTGCATGGCTAGTCAGTCAGCCGACGGAGCACTTTACTGGAAATGCTCGCGTGCACTATCAACACCTTGCGGATCGTGTGAGGGGCGAACGTGCCGACATCAAGAAATGGCGGGCATGGGCAGCGTGGGCCGTCGTTCGAAAAGCGAGACCCGACTTAAGTTCCGACCCTCGTCATAAAGTCATTGAACCAACCCATCGTGAAATCCTTCAAGGCCTAAAGTCCTTTGGATTACCCGAAGAGCCCACCTGGTGGGAGAAATCGATTGGCTGATTTACAGACGCTTAA
>RFOO01000095.1 GCA_009926645.1 bacterium
CCCCAATTCTAAAACGCGAATGCCCTCGGCTTTCTTTTCATCCAAAGCCTTAACCACAGCCAAGACATGCTTGGGAACGGAAATCAACGATGGCGTCGCGGGACTGGCCAAACGATTTGATCGAGTTTTGGCAGGATTGTTTTTACGCTTAGCAACGACGCGACGTAGCGGACGAGTCACACCACGGGTAGCAGGTTTACTCTTACTTTTTTTCTTTTTTAAAGGAGACATGATTAGGAACGGTAAAGTCGATGCTCATCGATGTAGTCACGCACCACCTTGGGCAAGCCGTTTCCCGTTGGCTTACCCGATAAAAGAGCCGAACGCAGCGCCGTCGATGATACCTTGATAGGAGAAGCCTTTAAAACGGTGAGTCGAATAAAGGAAGCAATCGCTGGAGGTGGTTGCGTTGAAATACCATCCCGAGCAAGAACAGCAAATTCAACCAGACGCCCCAGTTCTTCGATTTGCTTCCATCGATCGAGCCGAGCCAATTGATCCGCCCCAATTATCCAAACCCGCCGAGCTTCAGGAAATTCACGCGCCAACTCGCGGGCGGTATCCACCGACCAACAAATACCCTGCCTTCGAACCTCGCGATCATCAATCTCTGCCCAAGGTAACTGACCAAAAGCAAGCCGAGCCATCGCTAGCCGATGCTCAGCCGGAGCCAAAGGTAAAGCCGCCCGCAAAGGAGCCAAACCCGCTGGAATGATAAACACTTTATCTAAGTTTAACTGGCGCCAGGCTGCCATCGCCGCCGCCACATGCCCAGCATGCGGGGGGTCAAATGTCCCTCCAAGTATGCCAAAAGAGGCAGCCATGAACTTTACCTTAACAAAAAAGAGAACAAACTAGCAACCTAAAGCAGGCTTGAGCCCAAGCAATTCTCCCTGAACCATACAGCCCATGGCCAACGCCACACGCTTCCTCCCCTCGGGATTCAATCCCTCCCAGCCCATTGGCCTTATCGCCGGCAAAGGACGCTACCCCACCCTGCTTGCCGAATGTGCCCAAGCAGCGGGCGCTAACCTCAAGCTGATTGCATTTGAAGATGAAACCGAAGACGAACTCTGGGATAAATTTTCCGAGGCAAACCGTCGCAGTGTTCCAGTTGGCAAACTCGGCGAACTCCTCGATGCCCTAAAAGATTTAGGCGTAAAGGGTGCGGTGATGGCCGGACAAGTAACCCCGCGGAAACTTTTTTCCGGCATGGTTCCCGACCTCAAACTTGTCGCCCTTCTCGCTTCACTCAAAGAACGCAACGCCGAAACAATCTTTGGCGCAATCGCTCACGAAATCGAAAAGTTCGGTGTCACGATGCTGGATGCACGCATCTTTCTCGATGCTCATTTAGCCTCACCTGGCTGTCTCACGGGCTGGTCATGCGGAGTTTCCGATGAAGAATGCGCCTTTGGTGTTCGCATGGCTCGCGAAATGGCCCGACTCGATATCGGGCAATCTGTCGTCACCGCCAAGGGCACAGTCATCGCAGTCGAAGCCTTTGAAGGAACAGATAAAATGCTACAACGCTGCCAACAAACAGGCGGTAAAGAAATGCTCCTAACCAAGGCTGCCAAACACGCTCAAGATTTTCGCTTCGATGTTCCCTGTTTCGGCCTACAAACCCTTGAAAGCATGGCCGCAGGAGGTGTACGCAAAGCAGCTTTAGAAAGCGATGCCGTCATCCTTATCGATCGACCCGCCGTCATCGCACGAGCCAAAGAATTAGGTATCGATCTGCTGGGCTTCCCGAAGGCTTAAACGTTAGCCGTCAAAAAACTTCCACGCTAAAGCACTCTCGGCAATGAACCATCCGAGAATTAATGCTAAGATAATGTAAATGATTCGACGATACTGAGAAACCACCTTGGGCTCTACTTTTAGACCTGTACCATAACCCGAAGGAGTGAGCGCCAACCTCAATCGAACATACCAAGGTAGCCCTTTTGTAGAATCAATGACATCGTGCCGATAGCTATTTAATCGGTAATCTTGTTTTTTGAAGAACTGGAGTAATCGTCTCAGCACTTTCTCACCTTAGAGACATCTCTGACGCTTTACAAGCGACACATCCATCGATAATCCCATTGTTGTGAAGGCAACCACCCGGTCCATCCGCTTGCTCAAAGGCATCCGCCCCATCCTCTGCCTCACGGCATACGATGCGATTACTGCCCGTATTGCTGATCAAGGAGGCGCCGACCTCATTCTCGTCGGTGATTCCGTGGGCAATACGGTCTTGGGCATGGAAAACACCGTGGGAGTCACTCTGGAAATGATGATTCACCACACAGCCGCAGTGGCTCGAGCCAAGCCCAACGCCCTCATCATCGCCGATTTACCCTTCGCCCTCGCTCACGATAGTTTCCCTAACTTACTCAAAGCCTGCCGTGCACTCATGCAAAAAGGCGGTGCACAAGGAGTCAAAATCGAAGGCGGTGCCACCCTCGCCACCAGTATCCTCAAACTCGTCGATGCAGGCATTCCTGTTATGGGACACATCGGCCTTATGCCACAACGTGTCCATTCCACGGGCTACCGTCGTCGCGGTATGGACGCAGAGGATCAAAAAGCACTTTTAATCGACGCTCAATCCGTCGCCGCCGCAGGTGCTTTTTCAATCGTGGTCGAATGCGTTGATGAAAAATTAGCCCGCGATCTTTCCTCCCAACTATCCGTCCCCACCATCGGCATCGGATCAGGCCAGGGATGCGATGGACAAATCCTTGTCCTTCATGATTTACTCGGACTGACCTCAAACCCACCCCCCTTCGTGAAACCCGAAGCTCATTTATTACAGGATGGCATCGCTGCCGTAAAACGCTGGGCTCATAAAACTCGTCGAGGAGGTAAAAAATGAACTGTGTTATCTTCGGTGCCGGTGCTTGGGGAACGGCCATGGCCATTCATTTGGATCGACTGGGCCACACGGTAACCCTCGTCCCACGACGGCTAGAACACGCCCTCGAACTCTCGAGTTCACACGAGAATAAAGATTACCTTCCAGGTCATCGTTTATCACCTTCGCTGCAAATTGGACTCGAGGCTGAGCCAGCCTTGATGGATGCCGAAATTGTTTTTCTCGCCTGCCCCTCCAAAGGTCTCACGGATTTACTCAAAAAAATCGGCCCCAGCCTGCGCCAATCTCCGTCCGTCCGCATTGTGGTCTCACTCTGCAAAGGCCTCGACCAAAAGACTTTTGAACGCCCGACCGAAGTCATCACCCACGCCATCGGAAATCAATTCATCGTCGCTACTCTCAATGGACCAAGCAACGCCCAGGAAGTGGCCAGCGGTAAACCGACGGCTCTTGTATTTGCTGCCAAGAACATCGACACCGAAACCCCACAAACATTAAAAGAGATTCAAGGTGCGATTAGCGGTCCGACCTTACGCACTTACACCTCTGAAGATGTCGCAGGAGTCGAAATCGGCGGAACGCTGAAAAATGTTTATGCAGTAGGAGCAGGACTTTGTGATGGATTAAAATTAGGAGATAATGCCAAAGCCGCTTTTCTTACGCGAGCTCTCCAAGAAATGATTCGCCTCGGCGTCACCCTCGGAGGCAAAAGCGAAACGTTTCTCGGACTAAGTGGCGTTGGCGATCTGATGGCCACCGCTCACGGTTCCTGGAGTCGCAATCGCGGGCTGGGAGAAAAATGCGCTAAAGATGCAGCTAAAACTCTCAGCGAAGTAAGCCAACGACGTGAGTCCATCGAAGGTTACTTCGCCACAGAAACTCTGACTCGTTTAGCCCAATCGAAAAAAATCGATGCCCCGATTCTCTTCTGCCTTCACCAAATTCTTTTTGCTGGGCTCGACCCTCGCGCTGGAGTCACCGCCCTTATGACCCGAGATTTAAAGTCCGAGGCATGAGTTGGCCTGGACTGGAGTCCAAACCTTCACCGATTGCCGGCACGGGTCTCTTTGCGACTCAGGTTTTCACCTCAGGACAAAAACTTTTACCCTACCTCGGTAAAGTCATCGATTCACCCCCTCGCTCTGCACCCGGCCAGCCCACTTTCATCCTCGAGATAAAACCTGGCGTCTGGATCGACGGACAAACAGAGAACAACCTAGCCCGTTTTGCTAACCATTCCTGCGCTCCCAATGCCGAACTGGTTTTCGACGAAGAACAAAAGGAAGCATGGCTCATTGCCCGGCAAACCATCCCTGTAGGCGAGGAAATCACCTTTGATTACGGCTTTTCGCTGGCCGAAAGCCTTTTTCACCCCTGCCAATGCGGACAAGCCAATTGTGTTGGAAAAATCATAGCCAGCCCTCTCCGTCCCGCCCTCCTCCGCCACCTGCGTTTTTCCCGTCCAAGGGATTGACCCACGCCTCACAGCAAGTCACTTTGCAGGGGTCTTTGTGTCTCAATCGACTATGAAAAAAGTTGCCATCACCGAACTGGATCCACGCTTGCAAAAACAAATTGCAGGCGCTGAACAGCAAATCAAATCCAACCCTCAATACAGCATCGAAATCCTCTCCGGAATCGTCAGCCGTAATCCAGGTTGCGTTGAGGTACGTCGATTACTCCGTCGAGCCCAGAAAGCGGTTCATGGAACAAAGAAGGGGTTATTTGAAGGACTCATGGGTGGCCTGATGGCAGGTAAAATTGCCAAAGCCGTCGAACGCGACCCCGTTGCTGCTCTCCAAGAAGCCGAGCAAATGTTGGCCAAACGTCCCACCGACGCGAACGCCAATAAACAAATCGCCGCTGCTGCTCTGGCTCTGGAAATACCTGAATTAGCCGCTTTTGCCTACGAAGAGCTCACCGAGATTGAACCCAAAAATGTTCAACATTTTATCGACCTCGCCAATACTTGGAACAACGCTGGCAATTACGATCGCGCACTCGAAGCCGCGGACACTGGATTAAAAGCCTTCCCCGCCGATGGTAATTTACAAGAAGCGGTTCGCCGTGCCTCGGTTAATAAGACAATGAAGCGAGGAAACTGGGAAGAAAAAGGCGACTTCCAATCCAAACTCAAAGACAAAGAAGAAGCGGTTCGTCTCGAACAATCTTCACGCACCGTTACCGATGTAGGCACGGCTCTCGAACAAGCCGCCGCCCTCGCCATCAAAATTCAAGCACAACCCGATAGTCTCGACCTCTATCGTGATATCGTTCGCCAATTTATCGCCGCGGGTGATCTCGACAGCGCCATTGCTTGGCT
>RFOO01000096.1 GCA_009926645.1 bacterium
AAGAACCGCCCTTAGTGGCGGTTTTTTTGTGCCCGGAAAATAAAATCAACTAACCAGGGAGCGAGTTTTCTGTCGAAAAGGACGTTCAATCAACTTATAGGTAAGATGCGCAACAATGTAACAAAGGATGATTTTTAGACTAAACAAAATGTACGAGTGATAGCCATTATAAGGTAAGTGCAGTATGTTTGTGTAGATCCGATGTGTTAATCCTCCTACAAAACCATGTCCTAGATATACAGAATAAGAAACAGTACCAACCCAAACTAAAAACGGATTAGATAAAAAAGATTTTTGGGCCTCGTATCCACTTAACCCTATTACCAAAAACAATGCTAAAGGTGGAAATAGGTAGTCTGTATAAGTTCTTGGATTATTGATGAAAAGAAAAATGACCATCAGTAAAAAGAACCATTTTAAGATTTTAATATTAACTCGGAATTTTTGAGTGATAAGGAAGCCTAAAATTCCAAAATAAAAACCTCCTATTCCTCTCAAGAATCCTGCTTCAAAAGTAACGTCAAGGCCAAGTTGTGGATGGTGTGAGAAAACTGCAAAGTATGAAAACAAACTAATTAAAAGACAAAAAACGGTATTAATACCTTTTTGAATATGATTAAAGCAAAGCATGTGTAACCCAAATAAGAGATAGGAAATCCACTCGGCCGAAATACTCCAACTGGGCAGATTAAAGCTGGTAGGCTTATCTATTAGATGGGCTGAGTTTAACAATGAAATCGTTGGCAAAATAGAATCAATTTGATCTGAATTTAATTGGCCTTTCTGAGTGATTAAGAAAGATATTAAATAGATAAAAAACCAAAATAGATGTAGCGGATAGATTCGGCCTAATCTTAAAATAAGGAATTTAGTAAAAAGTTTACTGTTTGAGATTTTTCCAAAATAAATTTTGGCCATGATAAACCCCGATAAAATAAAGAAAAAGTCTACGGCTAAGTAGAAGGATCCGGTTAAATCCCTTATCTGTGAATAGTGGAAAACTACTACCATAAAAGCGGCAATTCCTCTTGAGGATTCGAGGGCTGGCAAAAACTCTGAAGCCGGCTTTTTGTTCTCAAAATTCATTCTCAATAAGCGTAGTTTTTAGGTAAAGTTAAAACTCGTTAGGTTTAGAACTGTTTGCACTAAATTTAGTCGTATTATAAACCACCTTATTTTTGTGCCCTGAAAAAGGCGATGGTTTTTTCTAAGCCTTCAGCGAGTTGAACTTTCGGTTCCCAGCCATGGAGGTATTTTTTGGCTTTGCTGATGTTAGGCTGTCTCTGCATCGGGTCATCAATAGGCATTGGTTCAAACTGTAGCGGAAGTTTCGATCCAACCAATCGCTGAACTTCAGCAGCCAATTCTAGCATGGTGAACTCGTGCGGGTTGCCCAAATTAATTGGGCCAACATTTTCAGGCAGAGCCAACACGCGAATGAACCCCTCGATAAGATCATCGACATAACAGAAGGAGCGAGTTTGTTGCCCAGCTCCATAAACGGTTAACGCTTTGCCCGCCAGAGCCTGTTTAATAAAATTCGTTACCACACGGCCATCATCATCGCGCATGCAGGGTCCGTAGGTATTGAAAATGCGTACTAGGCGTGCATCCACTTTGCCTAAACGGGTGTAGTCGGCGCAAAGTGTTTCTGCCGCACGCTTACCTTCGTCGTAGCAGGCTCGTGGCCCTACCAGGTTTACATTACCTAAATAAGATTCAGGCTGAGGGTGGACGAGCGGGTCGCCGTAAATTTCAGAGGTCGATGTATGTAAAACAAGGGCTTTGTAACGCTCAGCGTTTTCCAGAGCATGCAAAGTGCCAATGACGGAGATTTTAAGGGTGTAAATCGGGTCTTTTTGATAATGTGGAGGAGAGGCAGGGCAGGCTAGATTGCACAGCACATCACAAGGAATGTCATAAGGCTTGATGATATCGTGTTCGATAAAGCTAAACTGCGGGTGTTTTTTTAGAGCCACGATATTCGCTTGGCTGCCAGAGTGATAGTTATCGAGACCAATGACCTGATGCCCGTCATTAAGTAGACGTTGGCAAAGATTCGCCCCCAAAAATCCAGCTGCTCCTGTGACTAGGTATTTCATGCATTTTACATAGTTAAACCCGTGAGACTGACAAGCAGGTATCCGTTGGGGTTAGTGGTATTTTTAATCAATACGGTGAGATGTTAAATGGCGATCCTAGTCTCGAGTAATTCGAAATGACCTGTTGTTATTTTAATGGTTTTTCGCATCTTACATTCATGGTTCGTCTCTTTTGCTTTCTCTGCGCCATTTTTGCGGGGCTTTCATTGAAGGCAGAAACTCCTCTCTTTGAGAAAAATCGTTGGAACGTTGCGATTATTATTCCAGAAAATCCCGAGGTTGATGAGTATTACGCTGGGCAAACTTTAGTCGATTGGTGCGAGCGCGTAACGGGTCAACGTCCTGAACTCATCGAAGAAAATTCGGCCATCAAAAATTATCCGACAGGGATTTTTATTGGACGTACCGCTTCCGCTAAAGCGGCTTTAATTTCTGTCCCTGAAAGCGAAGGGGATGTAGCGATTCGAGTCATTCACGACGGCTCGGTCTTTCTCCTCGGCAATCGCCCGCACGCGACACGCATCGCGGTTGGAAGATTTTGCGAACAAGTTCTCGGGGTCACTTTCGCTTTTCCAGGCGAGCGTGGAGCGGACTGGGAAATAAAAAAAGAAATCCCGCTCGCTTCATTTGATCTCTTCCAACCTGATTTTAAATGGCGCCGTATCACTGGCCTCTCGAGTGATGATGCGAAAGAATGGGCGCTCAATATCGGCTATGGTCGTACGCCCGATTTCAGCCACGGACTCTACGCAGCCTTTAATCAAAAAATCTGGGAACAAGACCCAACACTTTTGGCTGATCTTGGGCAGGGTCGCGTAAAGCCAACAGGTAATGAATTCGCCCCTAATCCGAATCTGGCCCACCCACAAGCCCCAGCTGTCGGGGCCGCTTTTGTGCGTGAGTGGTTCCAAAAATACCCTCAGGCCTTCTCGGCTCCAATGGGAGTGAATGATAGCATGATTTTTGACCAATCCGTCCCCTCCGAAGGATGGTTCCGCGATCGCCCGGTACGCACCGACTACGTGATGGTTTTTTTAAACAAGGTCGCTGAACTAAATTGGAAACCCGATGACGACCCCGAAGGGAAAAATCACGCCATCGGGACACTTGCCTACCTTCAAACGCAACGAGCGCCGACGATTCGATTAAACCCAGCGATTTTTCCGTGGGTCTGTGCGGACCGTATCGCTTACGCGATTCCTGAGTTTGCCCAACAAGATACGGAAAATTTAGCCAACTGGGTGAAGTCGGGAGCGAAACGCGTTGGCGTTTATGACTATTGGTATGGCGCTGGTTATGCGACTCCCCGCATTCATTTTACGGCTCAAAGTGAAAGTATCCGTGCGGCTCATCAGGTTGGCGTCGTTGGCTGGTACGCCGAATTAGGGGCTATCTGGGCCTTTGATGCACCCAAGGCCTGGCTCGGCGCGAAAAAATGTGAACGACCTCATGCCGATTCCGAGAGTCTTTTGGATCAATGGTTCCAAGCAGCTTATGGGCCAGGAGCCATCCCGATGCGCAATGTCTATCGTACGATTGAAGCGGCCTGGGATCGAGAAATCCAACGAGGCGGGAAGAATCAATGGATACAGCATTTTCTTCACGAGGACTCGGCTTTAATTCTGCAGGAGAGTGAAAGAAAAGCGATTGATCGATGCATCCAAGTTGCCGAAGAAAACCTGCGAGGATCATCCACACTCAGAAATCAAAATTATCAGTGGCGCCTCAATCAATTCAAGGATGCTTGGACTTTATCACAGAAATTTCGCGAAGTTGTTTTGGCCAGAAGAGCTAAGCCAATGGATGCCTCGTCCGCTTTAGTCGCCTATCAAAATCTCATCGCCTGCGAACAATCTTATCAGGCCACGGAGGATTCGTTTAATTTTCAATGGGGTCGCTATGGTGCTTTCATTAAATGGTCAGACTGGGTTAACACCGACCCACGAATGACTTGGGGTGATTTGATTTCGCAAGATCCATTACTCGTGCCCTCTCTTCGAGAGTTGGTGGCGAAAGATACGACAGGTTTAAGTGGCATTCAGCAGCTCTGGCGCGATGGACAAAAAAATGCCGTTGTTGTGCACCAACCGAAAACCTCAGAGGAGTTTCTTCAAGATTGGACGGTTCAATTAGGTGGCCGAAAAGACGCTGAAAAAAGTTCGGCGGGTCTCTTTAAAATCACTCGGGAGACTGGCTCGCTTACTCGCCAAGAAAAAGTTCAGCCGGATAGTCTGATTAAATTTTCTGTAGGGCTTAAAGCTACGGCAGGGAAGGTTCGTGTGAGCCTTAAGTTTTTAACACCAAAAAAGCCCGTGATGCGGGCGGTGGAATGCGATGCGACCTCGGGGGCTATTGTCTTGCCCGTTCCTAAAGGCGCGACCGAGGTTGAATGCAAAATCCTTTTTGAGGATAGTATTGATTTAATCTCCGCAGAAATTCAGTCTTTGGCATTACCCCGCTGATGTTAAAACGTCTTTTTGATATCTTTTTTTCTTTAGGATGGTTGCTGATTTTTTCGCCGCTTCTTGTCACGGTCGCTATTCTCGTTAGGATAAAACTCGGCTCGCCAATTTTCTTTGTCCAAGAGCGTCCCGGGAGAGGCGAAAAGCCTTTTCGAATGATTAAATTCCGCACAATGACGGATGAGCGTGATGCGAATGGGCAACTACTTTCCGATGAAATCCGCCTAACTCCCTTTGGAAAATTTTTGCGGTCTACGACTCTGGATGAATTTCCTGAAATGATTAATGTGTTGCTGGGGGATATGAGTGTGGTCGGTCCTCGTCCTTTACTGATGCGTTATCTTCCTCGCTATAACGCTTTTCAGGCGCGTCGCATGGAGGTTAAACCTGGCGTGACTGGCTGGGCGCAGGTCAATGGTCGGAACGCTCTCAGTTGGAATGAGAAATTTGCGATGGATGTCTGGTATGTGGAGAACCAGAGCTTTTGGCTGGATCTGAAAATTGTCGTGCAGACCTTCTTTGTCGTTTTTCGTCGCCGCGGTATTAACTCAGAAAAAGCCGCAACCATGGAAGAGTTTATGGGCGATGAGTGAGCTCT
>RFOO01000097.1 GCA_009926645.1 bacterium
AGTAGAGCGGGAATCAGAGAGACAAATCGAGTACACGTGCGAACAAACCACGCAGAGCTTCTCATTCTCAAAAACCCTTCGAGAACAATCTGTCCAGCCATGGTGCCCGTAATTGTCGCATTTACGCCCGAGGCTAATAAGGCGATCGCAAAAAGATGCGCAGCGACATTGGAACCAAGAGCTCCGTCGAGCAATCGGTGAGCTTCGCGGATATCATCGACCACTGGGTGACCCACTTTATGGAAAGCCGTGGCACTAAGAATGAGCAACCCCGCATTAACAAAAAATGCGAAAGAAAGTGCGATGGTCGAATCGTAGGTCGCATACTGAATAGACTGTTTGCGCTCGGTTTCGGTTTTTCCAAAATTGCGTGTCCCGATAATCGACGAGTGGAGATACAAATTATGCGGCATGACCGTTGCTCCGACGATACCAAGCGCGATGAAGAGCATTCCTGGTTGCTGAATCACTGCGGAAGTAGGTATAAACCCTTGAACGACTTGAGCAAAGTCAGGCCGAGCGAGAAGTAGTTCAATGCCAATACAAGCAGCGATTGTAAAAACGAGTAGAGCGACAAAGGATTCAAGCCAGCGGAATCCCATTCGGGTGAAAGCTAACAAGAGAAGAACATCGAAAGCCGTAATCAGTGCTCCGAAAAATAAGGGAATACCAAAGAGAAGTTGCAGAGCGATGGCAGAGCCAAGAAGTTCTGCTAAATCCATCGCGATAATTCCAATTTGCGCTGAAATCCAAAGAAATTTGGAGACTAAAGGAGAATACTGGCCACGACAATTTTGCGCTAAATCTTCACCTGTTGCAGCATACAACCGAATACAGAGGTGCTGAAACAAAATAGCCATCAAATTGGAAAGCAAAATAACCCAAAGAAGAGCATACCCGAATTCAGAACCTCCCGCTAAATCCGTAGCCCAATTTCCGGGATCCATGTAACCGACAGCGACTAAGAAACCAGGGCCGACAAAAGCAAAAAATCGACGAAAAGCCGAAAGCAGCGAGATTCCTCGGGTTGGCTTTTCGGTGAACGCGTTCATTCAGTTTACAATCGGTACACACAAGACATCTGTCAATCCAGCGTCCCCCCGCTGAGTTATAATTGAGACAGTAGAACTCGTAACTCCGCCTCTGGATCTTCGTGTCCTTGACTCACCGCACACTGAAGAGCCTCTTGAAGAACAACCTTTGCTGGTTCTTTTTGGCCGAGGGCAAGGTAACATTTTCCTAAGAGAATTTTGGGCATCATCCAATCGGCTTTAGCTGCGGCCGCTTTCTCCAAATGAATCAAAGCATCCTGGGCCTTACCCTCCTGCAGTAGGCACTGCCCTAAAGAAAAACGAAAAAGTGGATTGGCTGGGTCAGAGTGAACCAGAGAAAGAAAAGTTTCGGAACGTTTAGTCATTTAAGCTCAAACCGTTGTCTTACGAAAAATAAGTAAGGAAAGGCCTGGCAAACAAACCTCAATCGACTGGGAAAATCCGTGAGCGGAAATAGGCTGAGATTGTACACCTCCCAAATTTCCCAATCCACTACCTGCATAAGCTGAAGCATTGGTATTGAGTGCTTCCTCCCAAAAACCTCCCGTGGGTACACCGATTCGATAGGTTCTCTCGACCGGTGTAAAATTACCCGCCACCACCCAAGAACAGCTATAACCATGTCGGGCAAAGGTTAAAACGCTTTGACTAGCATCATCCGCGTGAATCCAGGTAAATCCACCCGAATCATAATCGCGCTCAGCAATGGTGGGATCTCGACGCAAAAGTGCATTCAAATCGGTGACTAACTTTTGCAGACCCGAATGAATGGGGTACTGCAGTAAATGCCAATCCAGTGATTGGGCAAAATTCCACTCTGCGAATTGCCCGAATTCACAGCCCATAAAAAGTGATTTCTTGCCTGGCCAAGCCCACTGTAAGGCCAAGAGACAACGGAGATTAGCTGCTTTCTCCGAAAAACCATCGCCAGCCATTTTGTTCATTAATGAACCTTTACCGTGCACCACTTCGTCATGCGAAAAAGACTGCACAAAGGCTTCCGACCACTGGTAGAGCATGCCAAAGGTCAGTTGGTGATGATGGTACTTTCTGAAAAGCGGATTCTCTTTAAAGTAACCCAAAGTGTCATGCATCCAGCCCATGTTCCACTTATAATCGAATCCTAAGCCCCCCTCATTAATTGGCTTCGTTACACCAGGATAAGAAGTGGATTCTTCGGCGATAGTAATCGCACCTGCATGATAAACATGAACCAAAGCATTCATTTGGCGAAGAAACTCAATGGCATCGAGATTCTCACGACCTCCATAACGATTGGGTATCCACTCTCCGTCTTTTCGTGAATAATCCAAATAAAGCATGGATGCGACTGCATCGACGCGAAGTCCATCGATGTGAAAACGCTCTAACCAAGAGAGAGCCGATCCAACCAAAAAGCCCCTAACCTCATGACGTCCATAGTTAAAAATGAGCGTGCCCCAGTCTTGATGTTCGCCTAAACGAGAATCGGCATGTTCGTAGAGATGAGTGCCATCAAATTGAGCTAAAGCAAAAGCATCTTTGGGGAAGTGTGCAGGAACCCAGTCGATAATCACACCAATGCCAGCGCGGTGCAAAGTATCCACCAGCGTCATAAAATCCCAAGGGCTACCAAAGCGGTGAGTGGGCGCATAAAATCCAGTAACTTGATAACCCCAAGATCCATCAAAAGGGTGCTCCGCGGGTGGCATCAACTCCACATGTGAGAATCCTAAACGCTGGCAGTATTCGGCTAATTGCTCTCCTAATTCTTGATAACTCAGTAAACGATTACCTTCTTCGGGGACTCTACGCCAAGAGGCTAAATGAACTTCATAGATGGATACAGGCTGGAGACGCGAGTTAGTGCGACGACGCGACTCCATCCAATCTTCATCGTGCCAAATAAAACCAGATAGGTCGCAAACAATCGCAGCGTGATTGGGCGACGGCTCAAACTGTAATCCAAATGGATCGGTTTTTAAAAAAGGAGTGCTTTCGTGAGGTCCAACAATTTCAAATTTATAACGAGCACCTGCCTGTAAATGTGGAATAAAGAGTTCCCAAACGCCTGAGGCACCCAGTGAGCGCATCGGATGGGCACGCCCATTCCAAAAATTATGATCGCCAACAACGGAAACGCGTCGAGCCGAAGGAGCCCATACAGCGAAGGAAACCCCTTTCACTCCATCCATGGTTCGAAGATGCGAGCCCAACTTCTGGTAGATTTGATGATCATCCCCTTTACCAAATAAAAAAAGGTCGTACTCGGAGATTGTTGGCAGAAAGCGATAGGGGTCTTCGACTTGAGTAACCGTTCCATCGGAGTAAGTGACTTTAAACTGATAACGGAATAATTCCTTTTCCTTAAAAGTACGCTCAAAGAGACCCAGTTCATGAAGTAGGGTCATCTTCAGCCCCCGCTTACTCTGTTTTTTAAGGATTTCACATTGAATAGCCCCTGGGAAATACCCGCGCACAACCGTACCTCCACCCCCGACGGAATGATGCCCCAGCAGACGATGAGGACAGCTTTCGGTGCCATCTATCAGGCTCTTGAGCTCTGCCGGGCTGAGAAGCATACCTTACCATCCAAGAATAATACCCCTTTCGCAAGCGCACAGTGCCCGAAAATACTTGAGGATGAGCCTTAATCCTCAAGTCTGAAGCCAATGCCTGGCCAACCACATTGGATACCCGCCCTCTGCCTCTGTTTTGCAGCATCGCTCTACGCCGCGGATACCAACCCCGACTTAAAAAAGTCGTTGGAGAAGATGACTAATGTCCAAGGACAAAGTTTCACTTACGAAGAGGACGGCAAAGTACTGGTAGCCATCGATGCGAGTTTTGAAGCGAATGAGGCTCGATTGGTCGCAAAAAAAATTCGTTTCGATTCGGTATCGGGTATTATCACCGCTGAAGGTAACATTATCTACACAACCAAAAATCTGCGCATTATGGGTGAGCGCGTGATGATGGATCCCAAGGCTGATTTGATCGTTGCCGAAAATGTTAAGTTTGGTCGCAACCCTTATTATTTTACCGCCGAAGAACTAAGAATTGAGAAAGGCGACAAATCCATGCGTGGCGTTCGCATGTGGAACAAGGAACCCCACCCCTACGGCATGGAACTCGGCGTGGAGAGTGCCTATTATTCCGAGAAAGAAGATTGGTTAAGCCTGCATGGCACCAAACCTTATCTCGCAGGCATTCCTTTTCTTTATGTACCCTACTACGGACAAGAGGGCTACAAAGACATTCCTTACGATGTTGAATTAGAAACGGGCTCAAACAATTCCCAAGGTAAATATCTTAGAACCATGGTCATGGTTCGCACATCACCCAAGCTTTGGGTCGGTGGCCTCTTAGATTATTATACTGATTCTGGTCTGTTAATTGGACCTTCCATCAAATTCGATAGTCGAAAAAACGCAGGCAACGAAACGATTTGGCATGGCTTTGTCAAAGGTGGCTACATCCATGATAACGGCTCTATTGAATCGGATAAATATAGCCGTATCCCTGATCAAAATCGTGGCTTTCTTAATGGTGAGATCGCAGGTCGGACTAATACGGGTATCGAAATCGCTGGACAGGTTTTTGCCGTCAGCGATGCAAACTTTATTCGCAACTTCCGTCCACGACTGATGGATGATTTAGGCTATCCTCAAGCCACTTTTGAAATTACCTCACCCTTATCCAATGGCTTCTTATCAGGCAATGTCGTGGCAAAAGCGGATAACTATCAAGATGTCGTTCAAAAGTTACCTGAAGTTAGATATGATTTACCCGAAACACCACTCGGATTAACCTCTCTTAATCAAAGATCATTTGTCTCTGTTGCCTACCTAAACCAGCGCCCATCTGAGATTGTGCCTTTGGGCGACTTTGCTTCTGTGACTGGATCGAACAGCGCTTGGTCGAGTTCTCGATTAGATGCTTACTATGGTTTAACTTATCCGATTCGCACTGGAGATTATCTATCCTTCAAGCCTGTTATCGGCGCTCGTGCCACTCATTGGACATCGGGATTAAACGGCGAAGGGGCAATCACCAAGGTAATGGGACAAGCAGGGTTTGACCTCGAGGGCTTAGCCACTGGCTC
>RFOO01000098.1 GCA_009926645.1 bacterium
CTTGTTGGCTTTGTTGGTCGACGGCACTGGCGGTGATGAAGTTACGCTCAGGAAACCAGATAGAAGAATAGGTTCTTCTTTCTTCAGGGTTTATTGGAGCGGGTGGTGAAACGACTAAATTCTGTGATTCGGATTGATTGGTCGAATCGATGATTTCGGCACTCAACACTGGTTGTAAATCTGGGTACTTTCGCGAATCAAACGAGAGGGCCTCATTTTTTTCTCCGATCTTTAAGGATAACGCGACCTCCTTTTCTTGAGGATAGCAGCCCGCTTCATTGCACTCGAGCCATTCCACTTTAGCTTTGAGATTAAGAACTCCTTTAGCCTCGGCGGGAGGGGTTACTTCGAGAAGAAAAAGAGATTCCTCGCTGTGGATAAAACTGATGATACCTTTTTGATTGTAGAGAGTCGGGCCTGGGAAAAGAAAATCGCTGAAGGATGATCCAGCTTTCTCGCGCCAAGTAATGGTAGGGGGTTGGCCTGCATCACCCGGTACTTTCCAGTAAATATGAAAACCAGGGTCGCAGCGAAAACGCACGCCGATGAGAATTTTTTTCTTGGGCTCGATTTCAGGCGTCAGATTAACCAAGTCGACCTGAGTGCGAGCGGCAGCCAAACAATCCGTTGTGAGATTGGTTAGTGCTATTAGAAACAAAACCCAGAAACGCATAGGGAAAACTTATGCGTCAAAAGGCAGTGATAGCAAGGCGTCACTCGCTTTTGCTTTTCAAGAAATACGATGACAAGGCAGTAAAGCAGCGTCTTTCATGCCATGGATAATCTTTTTATCCGCTGGACAAAAGGTGGAAAGAATGCCGCTGATTTCGACAGTATCGCCATCGACAAAATAATAGGGGCAAAGTCGCACTCGACCCTCTGCTTGAGTAATCGTACCATCGTTGGCATAAACCGGATGCGTGAGTCGCGAGGGTTTATGATACTCCTGTAAAATGTGGAAGGTTTCGTTCTCTGGATCGAGAGCGTTATCGATAGCTTCAATCCATTCCTCACGTGAAACATCGCTACCGAGTGTTACACTGCGTGCTCCCCAGGCGGTTTCATGGAAGCCACTGGCCTTGATGATGAAATGGCGTTCTCGCTGTGAGGCTTCGGCTAATTCGTCCCATTCGCGAATCGGACGGCCATTGACGGGCGGGGCAAAGAGTACGGCGGTCGGTGGCAAATCGGTACGCTCCATAATCCAGGTCTTGGGCACTAAACGAAAAAGCACCTCGTAATGATCTTCTGGCAGATTTTCTTTCCAGAACTCGGAAAGGATAGGGTGGTGGAGGAGAGCGAGTCCTAGTTTTTCCTCTTGGAAAGCTTTCATGGGAGGCGTTAGCACCAGTTTCCCGGCTTCGACGCTATTAAAAATCCCATCGGTACTCTTCACATTAGCCAAATCAAACAATTCAAAGAAACGATAAACTAAATCGACTTTGCGCGGCGCACCATCAACGGGGATATAACACTCTTCGCCCATTTGCATAATCTGCGATGGATCGATGACGTGGACATCGTGTCCAAGTGAGCGAAGTTTTTCACCCAACCACTCGAACTCGGGACGGTAAGTGGCAGACTCTTCACTCACGACAATGGCCACCAGCGGAAAGCGCTGAAGTGGCGTTAAACGATTGAGCGCTTGGAAAAAGCGCTCGGGCATTTGGGTTCCACCGATGACTTGAGGGTAATCTTCGGCATAAACCTCATTGAGATAGGCAGTCAGACCAACCCCGCCAGGCACACTATCTAACTCGGTGAGAGTGAAGCCTTGATCGGTGATGAGCAAGTCGGGTCGAAGAACGACGGGACACTGGCCCTTGATAGCGCGGTGTCGGCCGTGTTCAACTAGGCCTTGGGGCTTGTAGCGATCCAGATAATCGGCAACCCAACGTGCGTGTACATCGCGATTACGTAAGATTTTTTTATCGGTAAAGGATCGAACGTAAAGACGTTCCAAAGCTCGGTGATAACTTAAACAAGCTTGGCCGATAAGTTTTAAGCTCTTCAGTTGAGCTTCAGTGATGGGCCAAGGCTCAGGTGAGAGTTTCCAAATTTTTTCCGCAAAAAGAGGAGGCTCGAGCAATTTTTTTCTTAGTTCTTCTTGCGATGGCATCGGGTTAGTCCTCGATTTTTATATCTTTATTACGCGTACGAGGACCGCCCGCACGAAGCCAGCCGTTGATAAAGGCATCGATATCCCCATCCATGACGGCTTGAATGTTACCGGTCTCAACGCCTGTGCGCAAGTCCTTCACCATTTGATAAGGTTGGAAAACATAGGAGCGAATCTGATTACCCCAGCCAATATCACCTTTTTCACCGTAATAACGTTCCATTTCAGTACGTTTGTCGTCCAACATTTTTTCGTAAATTCGGGCCCGCAGAATTTTCATGGCGAGAGCACGGTTTTTGACCTGTGAGCGTTCGCGTTGGCAAGCAACGACAATGCCTGTAGGAATATGGGTAAGACGAACGGCCGATTCTGTTTTATTGACGTGTTGTCCGCCTTTACCGCTCGATCGATAAACATCGACCCGTAAATCCGCTTCGTTTACTTCGACATCAATATCATCATCAATTTCGGCGACGACATCGACCGAGGCAAAAGAGGTGTGTCGGCGAGCATTGGCGTCGAAGGGCGAAATGCGAACGAGTCGGTGGACTCCGCGTTCGGCTTTGATGTAGCCATAGGCATTGGGACCTTCGATACGAAAAGTGGCTTGGCTGATACCAGCCCCTTCACCTTCGGCTACGTCTTCAACTTCTACTTTAAAACCACGGCGTTCAGCCCAGCGTGTATACATCCTGAAAAGCATATCCGCCCAATCGTTGGACTCCGTGCCACCCGCTCCCGCTTTAACGGTGACGATGGCGTTGGATTTGTCGTGCGGTCCCGAGAGGAATGAAGCGATTTCTAATTCAGCAACCTCTTTAACCAAATCTTCGGCCACTTGACGTAACTCCTCACATTCTGCTTCGGCAGTCGCCTCAGTCGCTTCGGCTACCATTTCTGCCAAAGTTTTAGCGTCTTCAAGTTTACGGCGGAAGGCTATTTGCGGGGCGACAATATTTTTGTAGCTATTGCATTCGCTAATGACTTTTTGGGCGGCTTTTTGATTGTCCCAAAAGTTGCCTGCCGCCATTTGGTTTTCCAGTTGGGCGATGAGGGCTTGTTTGCCCGGTACGTCGAGAAACTTCCAGAGGTGGCCTGAACGACGTTCAACTTCCTCAAGGTTATGACGAATTTCGGGTGAAATATACATGAAATGGACAGAAAAGAGATGGGCAGGATTAGTGCAGGGAGAAAGTCATACGCAAGGTGCTTTGCTTTTCAATGGCATTGTCTCCCTTCTTGCGAGTCACTCTTGCACCTTCTCGTGAGACGGTCATATCTATTTTATGCCTTATCTCGAGGGTCTAAGTTTTTCGGAAATCGCTGGGCCATTGCCTGAGCGCCGAGTTTTATCCAATGGACTGGAAGTTATCTACGTATCTCGTCCAGGTATCGGCCTTTGCACGGTGCAAGCTTGGGTGAGAACCGGAAGTGTTTATGAAGGCAAATGGGAGGGCTCGGGTATTTCACATTATCTCGAACATATGGTATTCAAAGGGACGGGTCGGTTCGCCAATCGTGAATTGACTGAAGCCATTCACCAAGCGGGAGGTAATTCCAATGCCTATACAACTTTTGATCGTACGGTCTACTATGTCGATGCACCAGTTGAGGGTTTTGCGACGGCGATGGAAGCCATTTCCGAGATGGTCTTTGATCCGTTAATTACCGCCAGTGATGCGGCAATGGAGCGTGAAGTTATTTTACGCGAAATCGCTATGCGGGATGACGAACACGATAGTATTTTGGCGGAAAAGGCTTTGGCGGAAACATTGCGTAATCATCCAATGCGCCACCCCATTATCGGCCACAAAGATTTGTTCATTCGGATTACGCCCGATGATTTACAATCCTACCATGCCTCGCGCTATGTTCCGAGTAATGTGGTTTTAGCTATCGGTGGTTCGATGGACGCAGAGGAAGTCTTTGCCGCAGCCGAACAGTGGTTTGGACGATTTTCTCGTAAATCGACTACGCCTATGATTGTACCAGCGGAGCCACCGCAAGCTGGTCCACGACGAGTTGAATGTGTCCGGGATGTATCGACGACCAAGGGAATTGCGACATGGCGTGTCCCAGGTTTTCTTTCCGAAAAAAGAAATGAATTCGATTTATTCCTTTCGGTTTTGGGGGGAGGTAATAGCTCCAAACTTTGGCAGGAATTGCGCGAGAAGCGGCAGTTGTGTCATGCCATCGATATTCATGCGATGGGTTTGCATGACCTAGGTTTAGCTTGGTTAAGCTGGATTGCTGATGAGCGAGCTGATGTCCCGAAGATTGAGAAAGCCGTTTTTGAAGTCGTGGATGACCTTTTGCAGACAGGAATCACAGAAGCACAATTTAATAAGGCTCGACGACAAAGTGTCGTGGCGATGGTTAATGGATTAAAAGGTATCCATGCGGCAACGGCTCGCTTTGGCTATGCAGCGTGTGTCGCCCACGATATTCATAGTCCATTACGCGATGTCAGTGAACTCGCCGCAGCTACTCCTGAAGCCGTAACCGAAATTGCTCGGGAATGGTTATCGCCGATGACCGTAACATTAGCGACGCTGAAAGGAAAGAAATCTGCCCTACAAGAGTCGTCCACGGTTAGACGAGAGACGCCAGAAAGTTTTGAACTGATTACATTAGAAAACGGCGTTCGTGTATTACTACAACCCGATGACGCCTTACCCAAAGCAGGATTTGGGGTCTTTTTGAGTGCGGGAATTGCCTATGAAGAAAAAGATAAACGTGGGGCGACAGGACTCCTTTCCACGCTCCTAGCTCGCGATACTGTGATGCAGACCAAGGAAGAGATTGCAGAAATAGTCGATCAGATGGGTGCGACATTCCGTGATTGCGGTTCTCAATTATCCTGTGGTCTTTGGGGTGAAGCCCTCAGCTCTGATTTCAATCGTATCGCTGAGTTAGTCAAAAATGGAGTTTTGTATCCCAAACTCAGTTTAGAAACTTTTAAGATTGAGCAAAACTCTGCCATCTCTGCGTGCCGAGAAGCCGCCGATGATATTGT
>RFOO01000099.1 GCA_009926645.1 bacterium
GGGTGTTGTTCCACGGTTGTATGAGGTCGAACTTTGCCATACCTGCTCCGTCATTCCAGCCTTTTCAATTTTATGACACCGCTTGCCACCCTGCCCTGACCTCTATTGAACTGTGATTCACGCTAAATGTCCTCTTTGGAAACCATCGTTGCCACTTCAACCCCCGCCGGGAGGTCCGCCCTTGCCATTATCCGCATTGATGGACCTTTAGCCGGAGAAATAGCTCAGAAAGCCCTGCATCGAAAAACCATTTTGACGGAGAGAAAGGCCACGATGGGCATTTGGCGTGATGTCCATGGCGAACCCGTGGATCAAATCGTCGCCGTTCTTTGGCGCACACCTCAGTCATTCACAGGTCAAGATACTCTTGAAATTACCTGCCATGGAAATCCCCTTTTGGTTCATCGGCTCATCGAAGATTGTTTTGCACGCGGATGTCGTTTAGCCGAACCCGGTGAATTTACTCGGCGCGCTTTTCTCTCTGGAAAAATTGACCTGACCCAAGCGGAAGCCATCGCCGATCTCATTCATGCACAGTCCGAACGCGCTCTGTCTTCTGCACGTCGTTTATTAGCAGGAGAGTTGGGCAAACTCGTCGCTCATTGGAGTGATCGCCTTCTGCAAACGTTGGCCGTTTTAGAAGCGCACATTGATTTCCCTGAAGAAGATTTGCCGCCAGAAGACCCCTCTGGACCCCTGTTTTTATTGAATCAAATTGCGTCAGAACTTTCTGGATACGCCGACACCGCTCGCCACGAAGTAACTTTGAAAGAAGGCCTTCGCCTAGCCATTGTGGGAGCACCGAATGCGGGCAAATCCAGTTTGCTTAACGTTCTCAGTGGATCATCGCGCGCACTCGTTAGCGAAGAAGCAGGCACCACGCGCGATTACCTAGAGGCGCCTGTTTTGGGTTTGCCTTTAACGATTACGGCCGTCGACACAGCTGGGCTCCGAGAAGAAGGAAGTGTGTTAGAAAAAGCGGGCATGGCGCGATCACTAGAGCAAGCTCGTGCAGCCCATTTTATTCTTTTGGTGGTGGACACTTCCGTGGCACCACCTGCCCTGCCCTCCGAGTTGCTCATCTGTCTACAGCCTCAACGCACTCTACTTTTAGCAAACAAGTCGGATCTTCCTGTCCATCCCGACTTCGCAAAATTCTTACCCGAAATCCAACGCATCCAAACCTGCCTGCTCGATAATCGGGATGCCGAAAAACTCCGCTCACAACTCGGCCAGATCTTTGTCGAACGCGAGATTGCCCCAGGGGCAGACGATTTAGTGGTTGGAACCCGTCATGCGGAGGCACTCAAGCAGGCCGCGGAGGCCCTCAAACAGGCGGCTCGACACCTTCACCCCCCTGCTCAGACCGAGTTGGCGGCCACCCAATGCCGTCTGGCGCTAGATTTTTTAGGAGAAATCATCGGACGTATCGACAACGAGCGGATGCTCGACAAGTTGTTTGCTTCCTTCTGCATAGGTAAATGATTCCCTCTGCTAGGAGGGACATCCTATGCACCCAGCCAAAGAAATCCGCCTCGGCCCCAGCCGCCCTTACGACGTCATCGTCTGTGGGGCTGGCCATGCAGGCGTTGAAGCCGCTTTAGCCGCCGCCCGTATGGGGGTCGATGTTCTGTTGCTTAGCGGAAATATCGATACCATCGCACAAATGAGCTGTAATCCAGCCATTGGCGGACAAGCCAAGGGTCACATTGTACGTGAAATCGATGCTCTTGGTGGTGAAATGGGAATCACCGCCGATGTAACTGGTATTCAATTCCGCCTCCTTAACGCCTCCAAAGGACCCGCCGTACAGGCACCCCGAGCTCAGTGCGACAAAAAGGCTTATCAGTTCAGAATGAAGCACCGGTGCGAACACCAAAAGGGCCTGACTATCTTCCAAGCCTTGGTCACCGGACTCATCTTTGAAAAAGGTAAAGTCGTTGGAGTCCAAACCAACCTCGATCTTTCTTTTTACGCTCAATCTGTTGTCGTTACAACGGGCACTTTTTTGCGAGGTTTAATGCACATCGGCTCTAATAAAACCGAGGGAGGAAGACTTGGCGACTTTAGTGCTAAGTCGTTATCCAATAGTTTCTTAGATGCAGGCATCGAACTGCAAAGGCTCAAAACAGGCACCCCCCCGCGCATCCTCGGTTCATCCATTGATTTCTCCAAATGCGAGGAGCAGCCAGGAGACCCCAACCCCACCCTCTTTGCCTTCCACGATACGCGACAAGAAGAGGATATGTTCCACGTGGAACATCCTGGAGAAAGGCTACCCGGCTGGGTGCCTGGATCCAATCAAGTCTCCTGCTGGATGACTGAAGCAACCGGAACGACTGGTAAAATCGTCCAAGACAATCTCCACCGCTCTCCCCTCTATGGAGGGGAAATCACTGGCGTTGGCCCGCGCTACTGCCCTTCCATTGAGGACAAATTTGTAAAGTTTTCCGACAAAGAAAGCCACAAGCTCTTTTTAGAACCAGAAGGCCGCCATACCAATGAATGGTATATAAACGGACTTTCCACCTCCCTGCCCTTTGAAGTTCAGCTCGAAATGCTGCATTCGATCCCCGGATTGGAAAAAGCGGTGATGCTAAGACCTGCCTATGCCGTTGAGTATGATTTTGCCCCTCCTACTCAGCTGTATCCCACCCTTGAATCCAAAAAGGTCGAGGGATTGTTCTTTGCTGGGCAAATCAATGGGACCTCGGGTTATGAAGAAGCTGCCGCCCAGGGTTTAGTCGCAGGAGTTAATGCAGCCGCGAAGTGTAAAGGATTGACCCCCATGGTGATAGGACGCGATGAAGCCTATATCGGCGTGCTCATCGATGATCTGGTTACCAAAGGCACTCAAGAGCCTTATCGGATGTTTACCAGCCGCGCGGAATATCGATTGCTGTTTAATCATGGAAGCGCCGAACATCGATTGGCTTCAAAAGTATCTCATTATCAATTAGTTCCGAAAGAAAGACAGTCTAGAATCAACCAAAAAATCGCCCAGATTAACCATTGGGTCGAATACCTAGATAAAATAACCATCGCTGGTGGCATTGCGGGAGATGTTTTACGAAGAAACATGGATCAGGTTCCCGCAGACTTGCCGGCAGGCTTTATGGCCGAATCTCCAGAGGTACAAGCTGAAGTTATGTACCGTGTTCGCTACAAAGGATACCTTGAGCGCGAAATCCGCTCAGCCAAGAAACTCCGCGATTTGGATAATTTTAAAGTCCCAGAAGGCTTCGATTTCATGAAAGCTTACGGGCTAAGCATCGAGGCTCGGCAGAAATTAGCTTCAATCAAGCCCACCAACCTCGGACAAGCGAGCAGGGTAAGCGGGGTCAACCCAGCCGACCTATCGCTGCTAATGGTTTTATTCCGAGCCCAAGGTTAAAGCAATCATGGGCTAGAGCAGGGGAGTGTTCCACGTGGAACAACTCTTGTAACACTTAGGCTTTCGTTGTGAAACAATCAGGTTAATTACTTTTGTAAGAAGTTGAACTATAATAACTTAAGTATTTAATCCTGTGTCGTAACCCATTCGTCTTAAATGTCATGAAACTCTGGCGCTCCGCTAAAATCTGCTTCAAGGTTGGGCAATGCCGAATCAGGAAAACGATTTATTAAAGCGCATTCTCGTTGTTGATGACGAAAAGGATGTCACGGAGTTATTAGACTACAAATTTAGACAAGCAGGCTACTCGGTTCGGGCACTCAATGACCCTCTGCGTGCCATCGGTTTAGCCAGAGATTTTCGTCCTGATTTAATTCTTCTGGATTTAATGATGCCAGAACTAACAGGCATTCAACTTCTCCGGATGATTCGATCCGATGCCTTGCTACAAGATACGCCTGTCATTCTTCTCACCGCCAAAGGGGAGACGGTAGATAAAGTCAGAGGACTAGAAACGGGAGCCGATGATTATGTGACTAAGCCTTTTGATGCACGCGAATTGCTACTCCGTGTGCAGTCTCTACTGCGACGTGCTAAATCGGCGGCAGCGAAACCCTCGACGCGTCTAGCAGCTGGCGACTTACTATTAGACATTGAAAGACATCAAGTGACCTCGAGCGGAAAAGAAATCGATCTAACGGCAACTGAATTTAAATTGTTACGCCTCTTACTAGAACGCAAAGGTCGTGTTCAAACTCGCGAAGAGTTACTCGCTGATGTTTGGAATTATTCACCTGACTTAGAAACTCGCACGGTCGACACCCACGTTCGTCGTCTAAGAGAAAAATTAGGTGCGAGCGGAGAGGTCATCGAAACCATACGTGGCGTCGGATATCGTGTCTCTGGCTAATCGATTTACACTCGCTCGATCGCTAGGAATCGACAGGCTTCTCGTTAATGATGGACTGGCTTCTCTTTATCTTAATAGCGACAATCATCCTTGTCATCGTCGGTGCGGTCATAAACTTGCGAACCTCCATCTGGCTAGCTCGACAAGCACTTCTGCGCGGCGAAACTGAATCTCGCTCACACGACTGGCTTGCTCGTTGGTTTGGCTTGGCTGATTTATTTAAAGCGATCGAGGGTCGTTCCTTAACCCAAGAAGAGATTAGCTCGGCTGCGACCAAACGAATTACCACTCTCCTCGAGCCGTTGACCGATGCCGTTTTGGTTATCGATGCAAAAGACGCTCTTCGCGTCGCTAATCCTGCAGCGAAAATTCTTTTTTCTATCGGCGATGATGACATGGGCGGATCCTTTGTGCCACTCGTTCACAGTGCTGATTTTATTGAATTAGTTCGCCGCGTTAGAAATGAGGGTGGGGCAGGGGCGACCATTCTTCTTCATCGTGCACCGTTGGCTGATGCCTGGATTCAAGCGGCGGGAGCACGAACAGACCCTGAAGCTTTTGGCGAGGGAGCCGTGATTTTTGTGCTCACCGAAGTCACCGCTTTGAAGCGCTTGCAGGCGATGGAGCGTGAATTCGTAACCAATGTTTCTCACGACCTTCGCACGCCCATCACTATTTTACGTGGCTATGCAGAAACCTTAGCGGATGACTTTGAAAAAATGAGTTCGTCGGATCGCGAACGGTTTTTACAAAAAATCGTTTCCTCCGTGGGTCGGCTACAGAGTCTC
>RFOO01000100.1 GCA_009926645.1 bacterium
GGCGGGGATGCCTCTGCCCGAGGCTGAGGCCCGTTCGGCCGCCCTTTTAACCGACTTTTTTAGGGCTTTTTAAGGTTTTATGAGGTTTTTAATGCCAAAGAAATACCTCTCCGTCACACAATTGTAACATTTGTCTGTTATCGTGTTCGTCCTGACACTCCCATGAACCTCATACACAAATCACTCGCTGTTCTTGTTTTCGCAGTCTCTTCGCTGTCGGCTCAAGAAGCAACTCCCGCAGCTCCTGCTGCTCCAGCCGCTCCCGCAAAAACTTCGATGTTGGATGATAAGTTGCCTAATTATGAAGTGACCTCTGGTGTATCTGGAAATCTTAACTCGGTTGGATCCGATACTCTTAATAACTTGATGACTTTCTGGGCTGAAGCTTTCAAAGCCAAGTATCCCAATGTAAATATTCAAATCGAAGGTAAAGGTTCATCGACTGCTCCCACCGCTCTGGCTTCGGGTGCTTCGCAACTTGGACCCATGAGCCGCGAAATGAGAACGAGCGAAATCGCTACCTTCCAAGGTCGCTTTGGTTACAAGCCAAGCAAGATTGCGGTCGCCATCGATGCACTCGCCGTTTTCGTTCACAAAGACAACCCCATCAAGGGTCTGTCTGTCACTCAAGTTGACTCCATTTTCTCATCCACACGTAAACGCGGTGGCCAAGATATTTCTACATGGGGTGAAGCGGGTGTTAAAGGCGACTTAGCTGGTAAGACGATTTCTATCTTCGGTCGTAATTCTGCTTCCGGTACCTATGGCTTCTTCAAGGATAAGGCTCTCAAGAATGGTGACTACAAAGGATCAGTCAAAGAGCAGCCAGGTTCATCTTCGGTGGTGCAAGGTGTCTCGGCTGACATTAACGCTATCGGCTACTCTGGCATCGGTTATAAAACCTCCGGTGTTGTCGCTTTGCCTCTCTCCGAGAATGATGGTTCTCCCTTGGTTGAACCAAGTTACGAGAATTGCTTAAACGGAACTTATCCCTTCGCTCGTTACCTCTATATCTATGTGAATAAGGCCCCCAATAAAGACATGGATAAGTTAACTTCCGAGTTCATTACCTTCGTTCTCTCTAAGCAAGGTCAGGAAATTACCATCAAAGATGGGTATTATCCTCTCCCTGCCGCGGTAGCTGAAGAAAGCCGTATCTCTCTGAAGTACTACAGCGCTGAATAATCTTGGTCTCGACTCCGCCCATCACCGCCACACTGTTGAACAGTCGGCCTTTAAAGTGTGATGGGTAGGTTTCGGGTCCTCCAAGGCGGGTTGACCGCCTTTCTTTTTTCTTAAACCAACACAAAAACTTTCTGCTTAATGGACGAAAAAGACAAAAATAGCTCTTCTCATCCAAACCCTTCGCGCTTTCAAGTAAGTCGTCTTACTTTACTTACCGATATCTGGATGGGGCGCATCATTCGCGTGGGTGGACTGGGTGTCGTTTTGGCAGTGATGGGCATGTTGGCCTTTTTGGTCTATCAGGTCTTTCCTCTTTTTTCTTCGGCGACAGTAAATCCACACTCGCAAGTTACTTTTTCAAATACGCCCGTTGCCTTTGGTGAGGATGAGTTTGGTGAACTTCCTTTTACCTGTGACGCTTATGGCGTCTTAACTTTTCAAAGTAGTCGCGATGGTAAAGTAGCTAAAGTTTGGAAGCCCGAACTTCATGAAGCCAAGGTAACATCCGTTCGTTCATATCCTCGAGAAGGATTAGTCGTTCTTGGTCTCTCCAATGGTGTAGTGATGGATGTTCTCGTTTCCTATAAGGCAGCTTTTGATGAAAAAGGTGAGCGCATCCTTACGCCTGTGGTGTCAGCCAAACCGCCACAATCTATCGGCAAACCGGGATTACCCTGCTTAGACATTTGGAGTGTCAAAGGACCAAAGAGTCGATTGCTCATCGTTCGGCAAAATGAAGCCGGGCGCGATTTTCTGACAGGTTTGCGTATCAAAGAACTGAAAGGTCTGGGAGGTAAGGCACGGGTGACCGCAGGTGCACCCTTTGCCATTGCTCAGGAGATTCCTGATATCGATCGAGTGCTGGTTCCTACCACCGCCGATTCTTTGATTTTACTCAGTAAAAAGGGGGAAGTGTCGGTCTATTCTTTAGGGGAGGGTGACAGTGTTTCTTTGCAACAGACCTTTAAGCCTTTTGCCGATCAAGCCGACACGCGAATTGCTGCCGCTGGATTTATTTTTGGTAACGTTTCGATTGTATTTAGTAGTTACACTGGGGCAGAAGTTGTTTGGTCGATTTACCCGCACAAGCAACCCAATGGAGATAGCCTTCGACGCTGGGGGAAAATGCATGATGGCCAACCCCTAGCAGGTCCAGGTCAGGGTATTTATCCTGCCGTCGCTAATAAATGTTATCTCACGGTGGCAGGTGGTCGTATGCAAATTCGCAATATGACGACCGATTCGATTCGCTGGGATGCAGCTGCACCCGCATCGGAAATTCGCCAAGTTGCTTTTTCTCTGAATTACGATCGTTTATCCGTACTCGGTGCGGATGGTGTTTTGCGTCGTTGGACGATTGAAGACCACCATCCCGAAGCATCATGGAAAGCGTTTTTCGGAAAGATTTGGTATGAAGGTGCTGAGGGTCCTGCCTATACTTGGCAGTCGAGCTCTGGTTCGGATGAATTTGAAGCGAAGTACTCACTCGTTCCTTTGCTCTATGGAACGATTAAAGGAACTATTTATGCGCTACTTTTTGCGATCCCGATTTCTATCCTTGCAGCCATCTATGTTTCGCAGTTCTTGCGTCCTGAACTAAAGAAAATCGTTAAGCCAACGATGGAGATCATGGCTTCGTTGCCCTCGGTGGTTTTAGGTTTCTTAGCTGGATTGTGGTTGGCGCCGATTGTTGACGCTAATCTTGTGTCCATTCTTGCCACGATTATCGTTCTTGCGCCTGCGGCTCTTCTTATCGGATGGACTTGGTCTTCCTTCCCGCAGCCCATTCGTCGTCGTATCGCTCCAGGCTGGGAGTTTATCTGCCTACTTCCCTGCGTTTTTCTTATTGGCTGGCTTGCATGGCACGCTGGCCCGTGGTTGGAATCGACCCTCTTTAGCGTAAAGGATACAGCCTCAGGTCAAAGTATCTCGGACCTGCGTGAATGGTGGCGTCAAAACATTGGCTGGGGTTACGACTCGCGTAATTCTTTAGTCGTTGGCTTTGTCATGGGCTTTGCCGTGATTCCGATTGTTTTCACCATTGCGGAGGATGCCTTGTCGAATGTCCCAACCTCGCTTATTTCTGGATCACTCGCACTTGGGGCCAGTCGTTGGCAGACCGTGCGTCGAGTGGTTGTTCCCACGGCGATTTCCGGAATTGTTTCAGCCATTATGATTGGCTTTGGTCGTGCTGTGGGAGAGACGATGATTGTGGTGATGGCCACGGGAAATACCGCGATTATGGAGCCAAATCCGTTTAATGGTATGCGTACTCTCTCGGCTAATATCGCTGTTGAACTTCCAGAGGCTGCTGTCGGCCATACCCACTACCGTGCACTCTTCCTTGGTGCGTGCTGTCTCTTTCTTTTAACCTTCTTTATTAACACACTGGCTGAAGTTCTCCGTCAAAGACTTCGCAATCGCTATAAAGTCGTCTAAACCATGTCACAATCATCCGCCGATACTCTTACGCCGAAAGGTGAATCATGGGTCTGGTTTACCAGCTTAGGGCTAATCGTTGGATTAGTTATGGTCGTTGGGCTTCTTTCTTTAGTTTTATTAAACGGCTTCTCCGTTTTTTGGGCACCGCAAGTTCCCACTGTTCAATTGAAAGATAATTCCACCATCGTTGGACAACTCGTCCAGCGGCGGGTTCGTCCAGGTTCTCCTGCTTTAAATCCCGTTTATGAACGCCAATATCAAGTCGGTTTGCGAGAGTTAAACGGCTTTTCCTATATCTGGAAGGACGAGGGCGATATTGTTAAAGAATTTTTCAATGCTGAAACGATGGGATTGGAGCGGGTAGAAAATGGTCCAGCCTTCGTTACCCCTGTAGCGATCATTGATTCTCAAGGTCGTCGTATCTCCGCAACAGACTCTGAGTTTAAGGCGAATTTGCAAAAAGAACTATTTCATGCTGCTGAGATTCGCGATCAGGTTCATGAAATTAGCCGAGGGAAAATAGGAGATGTTAATCGTGAACTCGAAGCCTTGCGCATCGAGTTGCGTCGCGCGGAAGACAAAGGTCTGCCGACAGAAGAAATTCAAGGTAAGGTTACGCGATTAGATAAACAGTTTGCTGAATTGAAATCTCAGGCAGAACTAATTTTGGCCCAAGGCTCAAAGGCAAAGCTCATCGCTCACGATGCTTCAGGAAGAGACGTTTCATTGGCCTTCTCGACTTTGATTCGAGCATGGACGCCGAATCAGATGAGTTTCTTTGAACGAATAGAATTACTCTTTCACCGATTAGGGGAATTTCTCTTTGATGAGCCACGTGAGGCGAATACAGAGGGTGGATTAATGCCCGCCATTTTCGGTACACTCGTGATGACGGTATTCATGAGTCTACTCGTAACACCTTTTGGCGTGATTACCGCCATCTACTTGCGTGAATACGCACAAGATGGACCAATTCTGCGTATTGTTCGAATCTGCGTTAACAACCTTGCTGGAGTTCCTTCGATTGTTTTCGGCGTTTTTGGTTTGGGCTTTTTCGTATATGTTTTGGGTGGTTCAATCGACCGATTGTTTTATGCGGATCAATTAAAGTACAACAACAACACGCCAGTCTTTGGTACGGGCGGTTTGCTTTGGTGTTCCCTCACTTTGGCCCTGATGACGCTTCCCGTTGTTATTGTCGCTACGGAAGAAGCTCTTTCAGCTGTACCTCGTGGCATGCGTGAAGCTTCTCTGGCCGCTGGGGCTTCAAAGTGGCAGACGATTCGGGACATTCTATTGCCCGCCTCAGCTCCAGGTATATTGACTGGCGTTATTCTGGCGATGGCTCGTGGAGCAGGGGAGGTGGCTCCTCTGATGCTGGTGGGCGTGGTTAAATTAGCTCCTACTTTACCCCTCGATACGATGGCACCATTCTTGCATATGGATCGTAA